>CAVSRJ010000002.1:0-6817 GCA_963730375.1 uncultured Candidatus Saccharibacteria bacterium
ACGTCTTATAGCCGCAGTTCGCTAGAAGTGCCGCCGTCGTAAGGCCTACATATCCACTGCCGAGTATTGCAACCGTTGGCCGAGTCATTATCCTATCCTCCGAGTATTTAGGTATAGTATAGCCTGAAATGTGCCAAGGTGTCGAAAATATTACTCCATCTGCCAGGGCGGGAATCTGCTATGATTGAAGGCGAAGCGCAAGCGCTAAACAAAGGAGTGAGTTTTGAAAATCATTGTGACTGCGGGTGGCCAAGGTACAAAGATGTGGCCCTATTCTCGGCAGGATAAACCGAAACAGTTTCAGCCAATCATCGGTGACGCGTCATCCTACGAGAACACAATCAAGACACTACTGAAGGAGTTTACACCCGAGGATATATATATCTCCACAAAGCGTAAATTCATTAAGTATGTATCGGAGCAATCTCCGCAAATACCTCTCAAAAACTACATTGTGGAACCAGATGTCGCCAAAGACCGGGGGCCGGGCGAAGGTTTGGCTTTTGTGCGTCTCAGCATCAACCACCCTGATGAACCGTTCTTTATTGTGCAGGCAGATTGTATACGAGAGCCCGAAGACAAATTCTTGCAGATGATTCGCGAAGCTGAAGCGTTGGTCACGAAACACAAAAAGCTTATCACTGGTGGCATCAAGGCAACAGAGCCTAATATGGGCGTTGACTATCTGAAGTTGGATGGACAGATCGAAGGTGCTAGAGAGGCGTACAACATCGAAGAGTTTCTATTCCGTCGCAAGACTCTGCGCGAGACGCGTGAACTTGTCGAGAATTTCCATGTGGTCGCCCACTGTAACCACATGTGTTGGTATCCGGACATGATTCTCGAAGCCTACAAGCAACATCGTCCAGATTGGCACAAGGCGCTCATGAAAATTCGGGACGCTCTCGACAAGCCCGGCGAAAACGAAGCCATCGAAGCAATCTATGCCAGCATGGAAAAGGGGCCTACGGAGGATGTCACGACGCATGTCATGAATAGCGGTGGCGCGATGGTCATCTTGCTGCCGTACAAGTGGACAGATGTTGGGACATGGGGCTCAGTCTATGAGTTCTTTGAAGATGGCGAAAAGAACTACGAAGACGGCAATGTTATATCGGTTGGCACCAAGGGCTCACTCATCAAGACGAACAATAAAGAGAAGCTTATCGCGGTCGCCGGATTGCAAGATATGATTGTCGTTGACACTGAGGATGCGCTACTAGTGGTGCCGAAAGAGGAAATCGATAAAATCAAAGACATACAAAAAATCCTGGAAGAACGTACAGAAACCGAATACCTATAAGTCTATTTGTTGAAGCGTTGGGCTTTGATTTGTTCGAGAGATTCTTCGAGCAAAATACGATTAGTGCGAATGAGGTCGGCGACGACGTTCAGCACCAGACAAAGAAACGCACCGATTAAGAAAACCGTACCGAGCAACAGGGACTGAATATGACCGCTTGCAGTGTCACCACGACTGAGGGTCAGATAGAGAAAACGGAGAAATGGCACGAGTCCGATCACTAGTAATGTAAATCCGAGTGTCGCAAAGACAGCATACGGACGGTACATAATGTAGGCACGGATGATGGCGGCCATGGACTTGAAGACGTGCTGCCACATGTTTTTGAACAGTCGAGACTCACGAGTCTTGGCATTAGTCGTTACGGGAACGCTGACAATCGGGATATGCTTATTACCAGCCTGGATAATTGTCTCCATGCAGTAACTGAACGGTGTGATGATATTGAGGCGTAGCAACGACTGCTTAGAATAGGCGCG
Organism: uncultured Candidatus Saccharibacteria bacterium; assembly: GCA_963730375.1. Taxonomy (GTDB): domain Bacteria; phylum Patescibacteriota; class Saccharimonadia; order Saccharimonadales; family UBA4665; genus UBA6224. The sequence continues at coordinate 1,783 of CAVSRJ010000002.1, forward strand.
AAATCCGCTCGCTGCGTCCGGCAGCGTGGTACCGGCGGCCTTGTTGACGACGCCACTACCTATCCGCTGCAAGAACTTTTTGAGTGGGCTAAAGTGTGCGATTTTCGCCGTCTGACGATCAGCAATAACGATTTCGGCATCTCCATCCAGGATAGGTTTAACGAGCTGTGGAATCATGTCTTGCGGGTACTGGTTGTCGCCGTCGGTGTTCACGACTATGTCGGCACCTAGCTCCAGGGCATTCATGACGCCATCTCGAAATGATCGGGCCAAGCCCATGTTCTGTTCATGAATGACGAAGTGATGCACACCTAGTCGTTTGGCAACCTCTACCGTATTGTCAGTCGAGCCATCATCAATAATCTGGTATTCGACTACATCAACGCCGGGAATCTTCGTTGGCATCTTCTCAAAGACCAGTGGAAGGGTCTCCGCCTCGTTCAGGCAAGGGATTTGAATAATAACTTTCACGTTTTGTCTCCTAATCTCTGTGAATACAATAGCATGACATAGGGGTGGGCGCTATGGATGGCGCTTGGTCTGGGCTTGGGTGATCGCCTGGTGCATGCGGTGGGTGAATACTTCGGGTGAAAAACGCTGTGCAGTCAGTCGACAGTCTTTACTCAGATAAGATTTCGCATCAAATTTTCGAAGCGTTTTCTTCAGGCTGGCGACGGTTTGCTCGGAAAAAAGTTCACCCGTGACGCCGGGTTTGACATAATCAAGCGCACCACCTTGACCATAAGCGATGACGGGTGTGCCAGCTGCCAATGCTTCTACCGGCGTGATGCCAAAATCGTCCAGTCCTGGGAATAGTAGTGCTTCAGCACGGGCAAACTCCTCCTCTACCACCTCGTCAGAGACTTTGCCCAGGAACGTGACCGTTTTACCGGCCATGGAGCGCAATGTACGATGTTCTGGCCCCGCGCCAATGACTGTCAGTGGCAGTTCTAATTCACTGCAGGCTTGCACGGCCAGGTCAATGCGTTTGTAGGGTGTCTGGCGTCCGCTGACGACAAAGCCACGTCGCTCGAGGTTGCGGTTCACCGGTTTCTGGAACCGTTCAAAATAGACTGGTGGATGTACGATTGTGGCAGTTCGGGTGTAATATTTCTTGATTTCCGCCTGGATATGATTGGAGTTTGCGATCATAAAATCCGGTCGCTGCGCCGCCTTGAGATCCCAGCGCCTGAGCGGACCAACCAGTAGCTTGAGCCCAATGCGCGCCAATGGGTCAAAGATGCCAAAGCCTGGCGCGCGCATGTATTCGTCATAACGGCTCCAGTAGTAGTGGGTTGGCGCGTGACAGTAGTTAATATGGAAGCGGTTTTTCTACTTTGATGCCCTTTGCTTCGGCACCGAGCTGCTATAACCAGTTCGTATTTTTCTAAATCCAGGTGTGTGAACCACCAGATTCGTAGCATCGGGATGTATTTGCGCAGCGAGGAGAATGGCCACAATTGCAGCCAGCCTGTCACAACTTTGTTGTCGAGACGCTCGCGCCACTCATTGGTGCAGTAGGAAGTATATATTGGGGCATCGGGATACATCTGATGGAGTTGCTCGACGACCAGCTCAGCGCCACCGCCCAGTAGCCAGTCATGCACGATAGCAACCTTTGGCTGCGCCGTAACGTCAACACTTGGCTTGCGCAGCACCATTACTTTGATCCGCGGTGCGTTATCGTAATCCAGATAGTACGCAGCAGAATCGTCATGTCACCCCAAAAAGTCCAGTTCTGCACATAATAAATATCGAGTCGGCGACGTTCCTCAAAGCTAATGTCGAGCCGACCAGAGACTTGTGCCAAACCCGTGACGCCGGACTTGACGCTGAGGATTGTGTGTTTGCGGCTGTACTGCGACAACTCTTCAGGTACCAGCGCACGCGGACCAACCAGGCTGATGTCACCGCGCAGGACATTAAATAGCTGCGGTAATTCATCGATGCTAGTGCGGCGTATGAAGCGACCGATGTGGGTGATGCGCGGGTCATTTGGCAAATAGTCTCCGTTGGCACGATACTCTTTGACCAGTTCGGGCCGCCCCATTTTTTTAAAGGCTTCCTCGGGGCTCAGTCCGTTATACGTCCGATTATTGGAGCGGAATTTATAGACATAAAATACGCGATTACCACGGGTGAGTCGAGCCTGACGAAAGAATACGGGCCCTCCATCCTCAAGTTTTACCAGTAGCGCAGTCAGCAACATGACGGGTGAAGTAATGACAAGCGCCAACACACTCAGCACAACGTCGCTGATTCGCTTCACGACCCGTCCCCAGCCAATTAGCGGGGTCTGATGCACGGCAATCATCGGTACGGCGTGGAAGAGTTCGACGTCGATATTGCCGGCAAATAATTCGCTGTTGCCAGGCACAAAGCGGTAGTCGATATGGTGCTGTTGGGCGTATGCCAGTATGGTGTTGTTGCGCTCGTTACCACTGAAGAGTTCAGTCTGGATGATTGTATCTGGCAACGACCCATCCAGTGCTCGCACCGCATCCTCAAATGACTCAAAAAGTTCGTAGTCATCTGTGGCTTCGACAGGGAATTTGTTGCCACCAACAATACCAACGACCACATCACCGGTTCGGTTGCCGGCGCTCATAACCTCTGCCAATTGGCGAGTTAGCTGCGTGTCACCAATCAACAGGACACGATTGATGCCCACGCCGCGTGTAAACATTAGTCGCCGTGTGCCGCGAGATACCGTTCGAAACACCAACACAAACAAGAATGTCAGCAGCAGGCCATACAGTACGACCAATCGAGCAGGGAAGATTGCGACATTGGCCAAATAGGCATAGCTAATGACCGACATGACACCGATAACCGAGCCAGCGAACAGTCGCCAAAATTCGCTGAAGCGATTCTCGTGAACTCGGGTAGTATACAATCCCAAGACAGCAAAGATGATAATCCACAGGGGTAGAATACTGACAATGATATTAAGATAGGTGAGCGCTTTGACATCGGTGCTGATGGGGACGTCGCTGAGGCTAACACGCAACACGTAGGCCACGACAAAAGCGGCAGCCAGAGCTACGAAATCACCGATGACGAGGGTGATGCTGTAGGCAAGCGAAGAATTATTCTTCATGCCACCACCCTCACCGTACTCGTGGACGAGCTGGCGGCCTGCCGGGTAATAAGCGGAAGCTGAAACGTTGTCATACTATATAGTAGATTGTAGCACCGTATGAAACACCGACGAATCAAGGTTACTGCCGAGCGCCTGATTGCTGCCATTGTAGCGTCCTGGCTTGTGGTGCTACCGTTTCATGCGTTCGTGACAGTATGGGCCAGTAGTGCGGTCGGTCATTACACGCTGCTCCGCCTTTGGAAAGAGCTGTTATTGGCCATTGCGGTCATTCTGGCAGTTGTGTTGGTGATGCGCTCGGCGCAGTTACGTCGACAACTGTTCGGTGACTGGCTGTGGCGGCTCAGTGCCGTCTACGTGTTCATTATGATTGCCTGGGGTGTCGTCGCATTAATGTCGCACGAGGTATCTGCTAAAGCATTGTGGTACGGGGAACTGGTCAATATCCGGCTGTTTGGTATTCTGTTTGTCGCTTGGGTGGCTGCGAGTGGCACTACCTGGCTGTATCGTCATTGGCGTCGGCTGGTAGTGCTTCCGGCCATTGGTGTGATGGTCATCGGCTTGTTGCAGCGATTTGCTCTGCCGTATGACGTCATGAAGCATTTTGGCTATAACGACCAAACTATCTCTCCATATGAAACCATCGATCACAAGGTCGACTATATCCGCATTCGCTCCACACTGCGCGGTGCTAATCTACTCGGCGCGTATATGATTATTGTGCTTGGCGTCGGTGTGCAACACATCCTCGGCTATACATATCGACGCCTGCACTATATAGCGTTCGCGCTAGTTGTGGCCATGACGCTCTTTGTGAGCGGATCGCGTGGTGCGTGGATAGGCGCCGTGGTTGCCGGTGTGGTGCTGCTGTGGTTGCAGATGCGCGCGTCGCGCACCCGACGTCTGTATGTGGCAGTGTTTCTCGTGGCCGGGCTGGTATTCGGTGCCAGTCTGGTGTTGCTACGTGACAACGACTTTGTACAAAATACATTCTTTCACACCGATGAGCATTCTCGCTCGACAGTGAGTTCAAATGATGCCCACCTCAACGCCAGTCTCGATGCGCTCAAGCAAGTAGCGACGGAGCCGCTGGGGCGTGGCCCGGGCACGGCTGGTCCTGCCAGCTACTACAATGGTGACGCTAGCCCGCGCATAGCCGAAAACTATTTCTTACAGATAGGACAGGAAACAGGCTGGATAGGCCTATCACTCGTCGTGGCACTCTTCACCCTGTTGGCACGAGCACTATGGCGACGCCGCGATAACGCCCTCGCTCAAAGTCTCCTGGCCTCCTTGGCGGGTTTGACTGTCATGGCACTCCTCATGCACATATGGACAGATGATACTATCGCCTATCTTTGGTTCAGTCTGGCAGGCATCGCCCTGGCACAGCCGATAACGAGGCCAACTCGTGGTACGCAGACCACGTAGACCAACCAAAAAGGGCGTTATCCAGTTTGGATTGTTCAATCTGGGCGGCGTCGCATTTTTTGTCATTGGCTATGTAACATTTGTGTTGCTGTATGGCGTGCTGCACTGGCCGTGGTTACCGGCCAAAATGCTGGCCGATTTGCTGGGGTGGAGCTCTAACCTCGTTATCCAGTATTTCTTGGCATTCAGGGAGGAGACTAAGGAGCAATATGCCCGCGAAGTCTTAGGTAAATTCACGACATTCAGCTTGGTGAATCTAGGAATTGATTACGCCATCGTTGCGGTGTTGGCCTGGATAGGGATATCACCATTCATCGGGCTGGTTGTATCGGCAAGCTTCTTCACGGTGTGGAAATGGCTGTGGTACAAGCACTGGGTCTTCCGCCCCAAGCCCACGCACCGCACCGACTAGGCGCCGACTCTTTCTCCGTGCGATGCGGAGCTTTGGGCGCTCAAATGATTTGTCTTGGACGCATCACTACTTTCAGCGTTAAGGCATAAGCG
>CAVSRJ010000003.1:0-12677 GCA_963730375.1 uncultured Candidatus Saccharibacteria bacterium
GCGGAAAACCGCTCCTTACCAACACTGCTGATAGCAGATAGTCAGCTATTTTGCATAAATATGGCGCTTTTGTCAATGGTCGGTATCTGTTATAATTATACCAATGAGCAAGAAGCTACCTATCGTTGCCATCGTTGGCGCGCCAACGTTGGCAAGTCCAGCCTGTTTAACGCCATCCTCGATCGGCGTGAGGCGATTGTGGCCAACGAACCTGGCACAACCCGCGACAGCATTATGGCCAAGGCCAGCCACGACGACCATGATTTTTGGCTGGTGGACACCGCCGGCGTCAAAACACCCGAGGACGACTTTGAATTTACCATCCAGGAGCAGATCGAGCAGGCGGCCGACAGCGCCGACATCATCTGGGTGATGGTGGAGGCCAACGTTATGGTCACCGAAGAGGACCGCCGCGTTGCCAAGCTGGCGCTCAAGAGCGGCAAGCCGACGTTCCTGGTCGTCAACAAGATGGACAAAGCCCGCAAGAGCGACATCGGCATGTTTGCCAAGCTGGGCATCAAGGAAATCATTGGCACCAGCGCCACGCACCGCGAAGGCGTCGACCAGCTGCTCGACAAGCTCGTTGAGGTAATTCCACAAGCCACCACCGCAGAGGACGACGACCGACTACGCATTGCACTACTGGGCCGGCCAAATGTCGGCAAATCGGCACTATTTAACAGCCTCGCCAAAAAGCAACAGGCCATTGTGGCCGACCGCGCTGGTACTACCCGCGACATTAACCGCGCCGTTATCCGCTATCAGGGCAGGGAAATCGAGCTGATGGACACCGCCGGTATTCGCCGCAGCGGCAAAATAGGCAAGGGTATCGAGCACTTCAGCGTGTTGCGCTCGCTCAGCGCCATCGAGCAAGCCGACATCTGTTTTATGCTGATGGACGCCAACGAACTGAACGTCGGCCTGGACCAGAAAATTGCTGGCATGGTCAAGGAAGCGGGCAAGGGCCTGGTGCTGGTCGTCAGCAAGTGGGACATCGTCGAGGACAAAGACGCCTACACCCGCGACGCTATCGCCCCGAAGATTGCCGGCAACTACGACTTCGTGCCGTGGGCGCCACTGATTTTCACCAGCTCTGTCAGCGGCCAAAACGTCACTAAGCTGTTTGACCTGGCACTGCAAATAGATACTGCCCGCGGCACGCGCATCACCACCCGCGAACTAAATAGCTGGCTCAAGCAGGTCATCGACAAGCATCCGCCCGCCGGACTGAAGAACCGTAACCCAAAGCTGAACTACATGGTCCAGGAGGACGACAACCCCACGCCAGCCTTCAAGATTTTTGGCAGTCACACCAAGTTCATTCACTGGAGTTATCGCCGCTACATGGAGCGCAACATGCGCGAAAAGTATGGTTTTGAGGGCACCCCAATTCAGCTGTGGTTTATCGAAAAGCACATCACACACAAGCACGGCAGTTCGCCAACACGTGGCGACGCCAAACCACCCCGAAAAATCAAACGCTAATCGAGTAAATCTTCCGGCTGCTCGCCTGAACCTAGGTTATAACGCTCCGCATAATCACTAAGTTCCTCTGCCTCTACAATAGTGGGGTTGGATAGCCCGCCCGCTACATTCATTGCCGCCATAGTGGCGTATGGACATTCGCCCGTTTGATAGTCAAACTCTGACATCCGGCTTATCATACCTGCAATCAGCCTACAGTCGCGTTGGAGTGTACCACGATAATTCTCGCGATATCCACAAATATTTACTTCACATGGAACTTCCATTCGGACAGCATACCCTGGACGAAAGTTCGTGACAATGACAAAATATACGAATGGGATTATTCCAAAATCGCCCGCAGGTCAGCGACCCGGTCAACTACGTGACCGTCGGGCTCAACAAAACTCTCCTTGTTGTTGGGCTGGGCAACATTGGCAAACAATACGACGGCACGCGCCATAACATCGGCTTTGCCGCCGTTGATTCGTTCGTTGCCAAGCAGCAGCTGAGCGACTGGATGGAGAAAAAGGACATGAAATGTCATCTGGCCAGCGGCCAGGTGGGCGAAACTCGGGTCATCGTTATAAAGCCAACCACCCTCATGAATCTGAGCGGCGATGCCGTCCAGGCCGTCGCGCATTTTTATAAGATACCACCCGCTAATATCGCGGTGGTGCACGACGAACTTGATATCGACTTCGGCCAGATCCGCACCCGTGTGGGCGGCAGTGCCGCCGGCCATAACGGCATCAAGTCGGTCAGCAAGATGCTGGGCGATGAGAACTACGGCCGCATTCGTGTCGGCATCGGCCCAAAAACGCCCGAGCAAATCGACAGCGCCGACTTTGTCCTGCAGAAGTTTAGCCAAAAAGAGCAGGCCGATATGACCGCGCTCCTACGCGAAACCGACGCCATCCTCAGCGAATTCGCCTTTGGCAGCCCACTGGCCGCCGAAACCCGTAGCTTCTTATTCTAGTTTTTATTGAGGCTTCGTATAATTGTTGAGGTCTGCTTCAGTAGTTTCACCAATACCGCAGCTCTGTAGCGCAATACCGAGACGCTGAAAGGCCAGAACCTCTTCAAACACGGTACCGTTCCGTATTGCCTCCATAGCCTCTTCCTGGGTAGGTTGAACGCCGGCAATCCAGCTTTCGGTAGCTGCTTGGGTGATGCGGATTTCGCGAACAACTTCAGCGTGTTCTAGTAGTAGCTCGCCCACTACTGCACACTTGTCCAGAGGAAGTACTTCTGGCAAATTAGTCAGGTCACGTTCCTCATCGGTCAGGTGTGCTAGTTGTGTAACAGAATCATATTCCATAAAACTTCTCTGTGCTAGTACTCAATAGCGTATCACTAAAAAGAGCCTACGGAGGGGGTGGGCACCACCGTAGGCTCTTTTCAGGAGACAACAACGTTGTCTCCAAACCACCTCCCGTAAGAGAGGTATCCACCCTTCAACCCACCCGAGCGAAACATATCATGTCTAAATGGTCCGGACACGTGTCTTCCGCCGATGCGGAAACCGTCAGGCTCGCTTTGAAAACCGGAGGTTAAAGGGGTTAGTATGTTTTAGAGCCTCGCCGCAAGCGACGAAGAGACATAAGTGGAGGGTAACAACTCAGCCGACTCTAAAACAATCTAACAATAGATTACAAGATGTAATCTGTTAGAATGGGGGGTAAAAGGTGCGTAAAACGTGTTATAACGCTTACGAGTTGCTATTCTAGCAAAAAGGTGGCTTTATGTCAATACTTCACTATAATTTTAATAATATTGCAATATGCTAACGCTTACCGACACTGATATACCAGACAGGCTGCACGCCATCGCCAGCCCACCCACTGAGCTGTATATTGAGGGCAGGGGACTGACAGAGCTTCTGAGTAGTCCAACTGTTGCCGTCGTGGGCAGTCGCAAACTGACGCCGTACGGTCGTAGTGTGACGCAACAACTAGTGACTGACTTGGCAAAGCAGGGCATCGTCATCATTAGTGGATTGGCGTTCGGGGTGGACAGTGTGGCACATCGGGCAGCCCTGCAAGCCGGAGGTGTGGCCATCGCGGTGCTGCCGACGCCGCTGGAGCGCATATATCCGGCCTCGCATCGTCAATTAGCCGAACAGATTGTCGAGCAGGGCGGGGCACTCGTCAGCGAATACGAGCCCGGAGCAGACGTGTACAAAACCAACTTCGTCGCCCGGAACCGTATCATCGCCGGGCTGGCCGATGCCGTGCTCATCCCGGAGGCGGCGCTGAAGAGCGGCAGCCTGCACACCGCTCGTTTTGCCCTCAATGCCGGGCGCGACGTCCTGGCCGTGCCGGGCAATATTACCAGCCCGATGAGCGAGGGCACGAACAACCTCATCAAAAGTGGTGCTCAGCCCGTCACCAGTAGTGAAGATATATTCCATGTACTCGGCCTTTCTCCGCGGCAGCACAAAAAAGCCAGTAGTGCCAACCCGGCTGAACAGGCCATTCTCGAGGCCATCCAACAGGGTATTCGTGACGGAGCAGAGCTCCAAGCTGCTGCGCAGCTCGACATCGAGCAATTCAACCAGGCACTGACTATGCTAGAGATCAACGGCACTATTCGCAGCCTCGGTGCCAACCAATGGTCATTATAGGCATATCTATTGACCAAATGTGGTATTTATTGTAAGGTTTCAACAATATTCTATATCGGGAGTTCAGGGAGTACCAGACATGACCAGAGAAACAACCCAGCACATACGTCCGAGCGCGCACCATATGAATGTATTAATCGTGGGTGTGACTGGTGCAACAGCGTTTGGCGTCGGTGTCGCAGCAGGACAGTTCCATGCCAATCAAACAAACGAGAAAAACACAGTCACCTTAGAGCAGCCATCAGCTACTACTAGCCAGTCAGTCTATTGCTTAGGGTCATTCGCCGCAAAGATGGGCGACACCATCACACTAACAGACAGCCGGTCGCGAGCCTGCCCAGAAAGCCTTGTCACCACGGTGGGCCGTACAGGCTGTGAGCAGGTTGCTCAGAGCCTCGCTACCGATACAGAAATTGCTGCCCGAAAAGATGTAACTGCGCGGGTTGTGAGTTATTCTGGCGCAAAGGTTTCAACCGTACCCGAGAAACGTCATGAAGAAGTCGTGCACCACGAAACAACACTCCACCTAGGTCCAGCGGAGATTCCGATCTACATACCCTTTATTTCGACACCGAACGAGACTGTCACCACCATTATTCCGGAGCACACCGTGCTGAATGAAGCCGGACAATGTAGCGTTGTCGTTTCGCCTAGCAAAAACTAATCTTAAGCTGCTTATGCTAAGCTGAGACTATGAAGCTGATGATTTGGATCGGCATTACTCTAGGCGGGCTCGTCGGCAGCTGGGTTGGCGCCCTGATGGACGGCGGCAACTACTTGGGCGGCTGGAGCCTGTTCTTGGGCGCTATCGGCTCGTTCATCGGTCTCTGGGCCGCCTACAAGCTGGGCAAGAACTACCTAGGCTAAGCGCTCCTGGGTTCATCCCAGAGCATTAGTTCCGCGTCAGCTGCACGTATTGCGGCTTCACCTGCGGCGAACACGGGACCGAGTGGTACTCCGTTTGGACTCCATTGCTCAGTTTCACCCGCTGCAAACCTGACTGAATATTCATCTCTGGTGGGTGCGGCGGCGGCTTGGCGAGCCAACGCATATCCAGCATCTATTCCACCGCCAATGGTTCGTAAGGTAATACGATTCATAGAACTCCTCATGATTGATTTACAAAATAAAAGCCGCTCTGCTAGTCGAGGCGGCTGCCACTTCCAAGAGAACAGTATTCTTCTTTGTTCTACTCCCGCAGCACTTCTATTGTCAAGTTTATTTGCAAAAATATTTATGACGTGTATGCTAGGCAACTGGTGTCCGAAATCAAGCATAAACGAACATCACTATATAATGTATACTGAGCGAATATGGCAAAGAACCTAGTAATCGTGGAGAGCCCGGCGAAGGCAAAGACTATCGAGAAGTATCTCGGGAGCGACTTTGTCGTGAAAAGCAGCATGGGTCATATTCGTGGCCTACCGAGCAAGAACGGCAGTATTGATGTTGCTCATAACTACGCACCAAAATTTGAAGTAGATAGCGACAAGCGCAAGGTCATTAGCGAGTTGAAACGCGATGCCAAGGCTGCCACCACCATCTGGCTGGCATCTGATGAAGACCGAGAAGGGGAGGCGATTGCCTGGCACCTCGCCGAGGTGCTGAACCTGGATCCAAAAACTACCAAGCGCATCGTCTTTCACGAGATTACCAAGCCAGCGCTTGATGCCGCCATCAAAAGCCCGCGCACTATTGATATACCGTTAGTTGAGGCGCAGCAAGCCCGCCAGGCCCTAGACTATCTGGTAGGCTTCGAGTTGAGTCCTGTTCTGTGGCGCAAGGTCCGACCAAAGCTGAGCGCTGGCCGTGTCCAATCCGTCGCCGTACGCCTGATAGTCGAGCGCGAACGCGAGATAGAGGCACACACTGCCGAATCCTCGTTCAAGCTGACCGCGGTGTTTACCCTGCAAGATGGCACCGAGCTGCCTGCCGAGGCGACCGTCAAGTTTGACGATGCCGATTCTGTCCGTGGTGTGCTCGAGGCATACGCTACTAGTTCTTTTACAGTCGCCGACGTCAGCAAAAAGCCTGGCAGCCGCAACCCATCTGCTCCATTTACCACCAGTACGCTTCAACAAGAGGCGAGCAGCCGCCTGGGCTTCAGCCCACGACTGACAATGCAGCTCGCCCAGCGCTTATACGAAGCCGGTCACATTACCTACATGCGTACCGACTCTGTTAACCTCAGTAACCTCGCACTCGGCGCCATGACCGACTTTATCAAGAAGGAATACGGTGAAGACTATCACCAGTTCCGCACCTTCAAGTCCAAGTCAGCCGGTGCCCAGGAAGCACACGAAGCGATCAGGCCGACCGATGTCCGTAAGACGGCCGCTGGTGCAGACGAGCAGCAAAAGAAGCTCTACGGCCTCATATGGCGCCGTACGGTAGCCAGCCAAATGGCGCCGGCTAAGTTGGAGCGCACCACAATCACCATCAACCCATCAACTAGCAATCAGCAGCTACACGCCAAGGGCGAGATTGTCGTCTTTGACGGTTTCCTCAAGGTATATGGCCGCAGTGGCGATGACGTTTTGTTGCCGGCGCTCAGCAGTGGCGACCCACTGACACTCCAGTCCGCCCAAGCGCTCGAGTCGCTCAGTCGCGGTCCAGCCCGCTACACCGAAGCCACACTGGTCCGCCAGCTCGAGGAAATGGGCATTGGCCGGCCAAGTACATATGCCAGCACGATTAGCACCATCCAGAGCCGTGGCTACGTCGAACGGGGCGATATCGAGGGCGAAGAACGTACAGTCACCAAGCTCGTCCTAGAGCAGGGAACTGTTACCACCTCTGATGAAACCGTCCAGTATGGCCGAGATAGCAACAAATTATTCCCAACCGACACTGGCAAGGTCGTCACCGATTTCCTCGTCAAACACTTTGCCGAGGTGATGGACTATGACTTTACAAAGCAAATTGAAGAAGAGCTCGACGACATCGCCGACGGCGACAAGCAGCGCGTCCAGGTGCTCGATGATTTTTATAAACCGTTTCATAAGTTAGTAGAAGCGAGCGCTGATATCAGCAGAGCTGAAGCCTCACAGGCGCGTCACATCGGTGACGACCCCAAGTCTGGCCTGCCGATTTACGCTCGATTTGGACGCTACGGACCCATGCTGCAGAAGGGCGAACAAAGCGACGACCCCAAGCCGCAGTTCGCACCGCTGCCAGCTGGCCGTACGATCGAGAATGTCACACTGGAGCAGGCGCTAGAGATGTTCAAGCTGCCTCGGACTGTTGGAACGACCGAAGATGGCCAGGAGATAAAGGCAAATATTGGACGCTTTGGCCCGTACATCCTCATCGACAAGACCTTTGTCAGCATCAAGCCACTCGACCCGCACACCATTACTGAGGAAGAGGCACGCGAAAAGTACGCCGCCAAGTTGAAGGCGGACGCCGAGAAGAACATCGCCGACTTCGGTGACGGCGTCAAAGTACTGAACGGACGCTTTGGCCCATACATCACTGACGGCAAGAAGAACGCCAAGATTCCAAAAGACACCGATCCCAAGGGCATTACTCACGACCAAGCCAAGAAACTACTGGCCGAAGCACCCGCCAAAAAGCCATTCCGCCGTCGCACCAAACGGGGGTAGCCCCAGGGGTGGAATGCTTATGCTTATCTTGACACTGTTGTATATAGGACTATAATATCCTCAAATCCTCATAGGTACCGGATATATGCCCATACAACCAGGATTTCCACCCAGATTTGAATCATACGACCCCCAATTACAGGGGAGCCTTCATTCCCAACTAGCCCTCGACCAGGAAGTCAGCCTGCGTCTGGAGAATGCCCGACGCACAGCGGTCGCGTTAGCAAAAGACTTACACCAGCGCCCCGGATTTTATGAATCCCTCCCGCAGGCACTCGCCACGACAATGCCCATAATCGTGTTAGGCGAAGCTGTAGGCCTTACTGCCAAGCAGAGTGTGATGCGCCGATTTGATGCGGAATCAATCCTCGAAGATGCTCAGTACGCCGCCAACGCGCGCCTACACCATGCATCCGAACAACGCACAGCAGACCGAGACCTCCCAGAAGGAATCATGTTCGGTCGGCCAAGCCATTGCTACAAACTGGGTAATCTCCTGGTTACCGGCACAGGCTACGTCGTCGAATCCTCGGCAGCATATGACGACATCAGTGCACTACCGGGTCTTAACGAAGCCGCGCTTGCTCAGTGGCGAGCGACCGCACCTGCAGAGGCTCGTCTGGGATTTGTCACCCTATCTGTCCCAACATATATAGGGAAATTGGAGCGGCCAGACCGCCTCGTCGAAATACTACAGCAATACCACGACCAAAACAATGGAACGTCCATCTGGAATACCTGAGTTTGCCGGCAGCCTCACAACAGCAGAATTTGCATCGCAAGATTCCACCCACCGACAACTAGCAGTACGCAGTGCGTAGACAGTGCCAATTTGTCTCAACACTGAGGTAATGGCACACAAATATTTTTACAACACAGTCTTTATGTAATCGTCACAATTGTGCTAGAATATGGTTACTCGACAATGAGTGAGGGTATAAAACAAAAGTAATTGACTTTTAATGGCTAGTAGTTTATAGTTAGTAAAAATTAATCATCCTACCAGTAAAGATAGGGGACATATGACAGACAGTAGCAATACCAAGATAACCGGGATCAGCGAGGCCGTAGATGGCATTCTTGCGACGATCGACAGGGAGCGCGAGCGCGAGATAGTTTCGCGTCGTTTTGGGTTGTTTGAGCGCAAGGAAACGCTGGAGCAGATTGGTGAGCTGCTGGGTATTACCCGTGAGCGTGTCCGTCAGCTTGAAAAATCAGTCGTGACTCGCTTGCGACAATCAGCAGAGCAGGGCGAACTACCACTTATATCCGAGATTGAAGACGCCTTCGTCACACATATCGAAGCGCGTGGTGGGGTAATGCGTATTTCTGAGCTCGCTGCCGTCCTGACCGAAGGTGGTGACAAGATTGACCAGTCACGCGTCGCCTTCCTGGCTCAGCTGTGCCCACGCCTTGTCGTTGTCAATGATGACGACCACTATTACCACAGTGCCGCCATCGCCAGCATGCATAACGAGAAACAGCTCAAGGCTGCAGTCGAGAAGCTCATCAAGACTATCAAAGGCATCGGTGAGCCAAAGTCTATCGAAGTTATCGCCAAAGAAGCAGGCATGGACAGCACCACGCACGCTGCAGCACTAGCCAACACCTCTAAGCACCTCGCCACCCTCAACGGGCAGTGGGGACTGACCAAGTGGCCTATCGTTAACCCGAAGAACATTCGTGACAAGATCTACGTCATCCTGAAGCAAAACGGCAAGCACATGCACTTCAACGAGATTGCCGCTGCCATCAAGGACTCTGACTTCAAGCGCAAAGACGTCACCACACAGGCAATTCACAACGAGCTGATCAAGGACAAGCGCTTCGTCCTGATTGGTCGTGGCATTTACGCCCTCAAAGAGTGGGGCTACAAGCGCGGCACCGTCGCTGACATCATCAGCGAAGTCCTCAAGAAGGCAGGCGAGCCACTGCACCGCGACGAAATCGTCAAGCGCGTACTGAAGAGCCGCTACGTCAAGGAAACTACCATCCTGCTGAACCTGCAGAGCAAGCCACAATTCAAGCGCGTCGCCAAGGCCACCTACACCCTCGCCGACTAAGAAAGAAACACAATGGCATCGATAGAGATAAACTCTGAGTCATTGAACCTCCCCCAGCTTAGAGAACTCGCTAGGCTTAAGCACCTTCCGTCGCTAGCAGAAATGGCTGGCGATGTATTACTAGGGCGCATGATGGTCCTGGCCGACACTATTCAGTCAGCTAACCCAACGGATTTTATGGGTCGTGAACACGTCGATGCGTTTGCGGCAACAAGTGGGGACCCGGCTTATACTAGGGGGCAGTCAGGCAAACTATTCAACCCCCTAGTAACACCGCAAGAATATGGATATCGTGACCTAACAAAAAGAGCGCCACAGCGGATGGTATTCGGCCTCAGACCCGCTGATTTTTCTGATACGCTTGTGGTTGCCAAACGTAGTGAGGTGGGGCTTCCAGCCTATCCCGATGAATACCCATCTAACGGTACTCTCGTGGGCAGAACGTCACTCCGCAACGCCCTTGAAAGCGCGGTTGAAATTGGTAGCTTCGTCAACCTCGTGCAACACGGCATAGAACTTAGCGCAAGAGAAACCCCAGACAGAGAACCTACTCTTCAGGAAAGATTTGCCGTGGGGTTAATGGAACACGTTTCGTAACTGAACGTTTTGCGAACAAAGTATATTCATAACGGCGTGTTCGTAATTTAGACAAAATGCGAACAAACTACGGCTGCGGAGAACATGTAACCAATCATACAGGTCAATATTGATTTTCGTCACAGGACACAGCCGGGCAGGCAAACAAAGCACGTGCAGCAACACGAACATGACGAGCGCGAGGGCAAAACACGCACAAACTACGAGCAGCAGAGCACCAAATCCATACATACACTCGATGTCGCACAATGTATATTTTGCGACTCGTATATAGTGGCTATGGGTTGAGTACTGATACCCCTCCTAACAGGGGACTTTTGGCATATCGCGACGAATTGGCGTTAGTTTTGTTTCAGTACGTGTGACTTTACGTTTGTATGTTGTATCACGCTCATACGCTCGTCATGAGCGCCATATTCACACGTCTACTGGCCGTGTCAGCCATACGCTATATCTATGGTGTCTGCTTGCCGATCGCTGCACTACGGCATTGTGAGATTTGCCACATGTTGACTTTTCCACAGTATGATCGTGAAAACATTTGCTTTTTGCGACGTATGGTTTCAAAATTTGCAATCCCCTGCTTTTTCTATTTTTATATGTATTATTTGCTTTTATGCCCTTTTGATATGTTTATATAGTTTTTTTGCTTATATGCGATGTTCGAATATATGAACATTTTACGAACTAGCAGAGGAGAGTACTAGGGGAGCCATCTGGTATGTAGCGGCGGTACCCTCTCCTCCCAGGGGGCCATTTCGCCGTCTGCAGTCCTGAATTGGAATACACCGCTACTTTATTTGTAGTATGCCCTGCCCGCCAAGCGAACATCGATATATTCGCTCGGTACGCCCTTCTCTTTCGAGAGCTTCTTGCGTACAGCCAGGAACGTGCCTACCTGTTGCCGTGCGTTGGTCTCATGCAAATTGTACTTGGTGTAATAGGTATCGCCTTTTAGATATATGTCGAGTTCCTCTGTTCCGGCAGGCAATACCATGCGATCTATGTGTAATTGGCGAGACGAAAGCTGGGCTAACACTTCCTGGATGAACGCGACGGCGTTGCTCGACAACACTACATCGCCGACCGACAAGTTAAGTTGGCTCTGGTCGTACACCGATGGGAGCTTGAAGCTTGCCAGATTCGCCACTGATTGCGCCCGCACCAGAGCTTGGCCAGCGCTATCGATAACAACGCTTTGCGAAGCAGTATTGAGCACGAGGATTGGACGAGTCAGTTCAATATAGACCGTCGGGCGATGACCGATGAGCGGGAGTGCTATCGAGGCGGATTTCACCTCCGGAAAAGCTTGCTCAATATGCCGCGAGATATCGTGGGTGTTGATGGTAACCTTGTTGGTATTGAACATCGAACCACGGATTGCATTGGTGGCAACGGCTGCGTATTCTTCGTCGCTATGCAACGCAAACCCTTGATCGCCATTCAGCAGCAGAATCCTGGGGTTAGTATTGACCTGAAGTACGCTCACCAGACATATCAGCAATATACTAGCTAGTAGTACACTCCCGAAGCGGTGGAGTACCTGCTCGAGTCGCGGTTTATCCGCCAAGAGACCTGCTAGACCGGTGGTGCCGTGGCTTGGGTCACGCTGCCCCTTGCGAGCTGACGACGACTGACGACCAGATGCGGCATGATGGTGGCGTTGCATCGTGTAATACGAAAACGAGGAGGAATGACTGGTGCGGCCACGGTCAGCACCCGTCCTGGCACTTGATCGACCGGTGTTTTTGGCTGACGTTTTTTTCTGGAACGGACGTTTCATGACTACCAACTACCGAGCTGGTCGTTTTGGGCCCGACAGGAGCAACTCGGCAATTTCACCGGCGCTGTGCGGATGACCCAATTTATTTAGATTGCGAGCCAGCTGTAAGCGACGCTTAGCATCATCGAGTAGCTCAGCGATGGCCATACCCAATCGACGCTCTTGCTCGGCTTGGTCTTCGGTCATGTACACGACCGCGTCCTCACGCGCCATCACCTGCGCATTCTTTACATTCCAGCCCAGTTGGGGCGAAGGTACAATCAGACACGCCTTGGCCTGAATGGCGAACTCAGCCAGGTTCGTCGCACCCCCGCGAGCCAATATGACGTCCGCAGCGCCGCTGTATCGATACAAATCGGTCACAAAGCCCTCGACATAGACACGCTTGCGATCGGGCGCCGACAGCAGCTCATCGTAAGCCGCAGCGACTTCATGCTCCAGGGATCGCCCTGCAATGTGTAATATTGCCATTTTAGGGTAGCGTTTTAGCAAGTAGTCGGCATTGGCAATGACGTGATTGTTCAGTAGTCGGGCACCGT
>CAVSRJ010000004.1:0-190783 GCA_963730375.1 uncultured Candidatus Saccharibacteria bacterium
TTGCCTTTCAACTACATAGTATTGCTAATATGCACTCCAAGAAGGATTAGAGATTGTTAAATGGTTTGTTGAGGAGGGGGTATCTGCAAAGACAGTCAAGAAACGTGATGCTATGAAAGAGCTGCTTATATACCTAGCCAGGAATAAGGGTAAGATTGGCTATACGGTATTCTATAAGATGTGGCGTGCTTCCCGTGACGCACCGTCCTACTATTCAGATATAAGGCCACTTTAATGGGTTAGGGGTGTCTGTACGATCCGCAACCGAACCCATAACTGACACACCCATAGGTCGCTACATGGAGGGTATTTTGTTCTGGCGGTCAACTTGATAATGAAGTCAAAGGCGAAACAGCCAAAGACAATATGTCCTCTGTGGCTAAACAAGGTTGGTGGCAAGGTTCTCCGCCTCCTGGATACAGCATTAAAAAATCAAGATCAGCGTTGATAAATATCGTTCTACACTAAACAGAATGAGCAATGCAGACACCATTTTAGGCCTCTATGAGGCCTATGCAACTGGTCAATATAGCAGAGCTATATAAAGCGTATGGCAAGAGAGAAAGGTCTTAAAAACGTTCGGGGTGGCTGGCTCAACGGTACTTCAATAGACCGTCTACTCTCACAACCTGCATACGCTGGATATGTGTGCAATAAACACACTAGCTGGGAGATGTTCGACGGTAAACACATAACAGAAGCCATAATCAGGAGATCTGTTCGATAAGGTACAGCGTGTTTTAGCCCAGCAATCGAGGCGTGCAAATAAAAAAGATAAACGCGTGATAGGCGTAAACCCACAATATCCATTTGCAAAGTGGTTAATTTGCCCTAACTGTATAAAAACTATCGTGGCTCTGCACCTCGCAGGCAACGGTGCACATATACCTCGTTACGGGTGTTCTAGCAAAGAATGTGTTGGCAAGTCTAAGTCTATGAAAGCTGATATGCTTCACGCTCATTTTGCAGACATGTATTAATATTACGCCAACAGAGGGTGTCCTAAAGCTCTACAAACAAATACTAAACCGTCAAGCCATAAAACAACTCGGAAATATAAACAATCGTCTGGATGCTCAGCGTAAAAGTCTAAGAGAACTAGACAAAGAACGCCTAGAGGCTTTAAGAAATGCAAATAACGGATCGCTTTCATCTGATGAAAAGGACGAGGTGATAGCCTACATCACTGCTGACAAGTCTGAGATACTGGAGAATATAAACAAACTCGAGGAGCAGCAACAAGTAAAACAAAGTGCAATAGAGTACGCTTTAAACTTTATGCAAGATGTAAAGCGATTGTGGCTAGATGCTGACCCAGACCTAAAGATAAGGTTCCAAAAAATGATATTCCCAGAGGGGCTGACATTCGATACATCTACGTTAACTTTTGGAACCCTACAATTAGCCCACTTTACAGATACGCACCAAATAAAAATGACCTATCCATGAAAGATAAGTCATCTTTGGTGACCTCACGGGGAATCGAACCCCAATTGCCAGGATGAGAACCTGGTGTCCTAACCGTTAGACGATGCGGCCACAATTAACCAAACAATGGTAGCATAATCCCCCCTGTTAGTCTAGGGTGCATCGAGTGCTGTGCAGTCGGCATTGGCTGCGAGTCCCGCCTGAAAAATGTGCAGTCGGTCGTCAGCTGATGATTGGCCTGTGTCTTGGGCGTCCTCGCCGATCTCGTAGAGACTCATGGCAGCTTTAAGCGCAATGGTAGCATTAAAATCTGGCGCCAGTCGAACTATCTGTGCGCTGTAACAGTCGGCTTGCTTTTCGCCCAGTAGTTTAAGGCCAGAGTCTACGCGTCCAGAATCGTACAGTCCAGCAGATTTTTGTATTGCATGACCTATCTCGTGTGCAAAGAAGATGCTGGTGGTGTGCGCGGGATACGCAGTGCCCCCTAGGGCGTTGATAAAGTTGTGATCTATAACAATGGTGTCTTGATCGGAGCAGAACAGATTTGCGTTGTTTAGGTCTGCTGAGATATCAACTATTTTTCCATCAAAACCGCAATGGAACGATTCGTTATCTCGCAGATACCTCAGCTTGGCCGTTACCCCAGGCTCTATCTGCTGAGCTGCAACAAGTTGTTGCTCGAATAGTTGTGCCACCATGGTGCGCGACAGGGCGAGGGTTGCAGGAGCCGGTGATGGCCGTGGCGGGCTGACAGTTTCTTGTGACAAGCCGGTGGGCTCAGCGGTGACGAGCGGATGCGTCTCGAAAGTGTGTTGTGGTGCAGTATTCGGACTGCCGCAGGCGGAGGCGAATGCGCAAGACGCACCGGCAGCCACTAAACCAGGTCTCTTCATATACTATTTATAACATAAAAACAAGATATTTGCTGATCTATTTATGATAGGGGATGCCGGCGTTGATGGTGCTGGCTCGATACAGTGTTTCGAGCAATGTCACCATAGCCAGGTCATGTGGCAGCGTTAGTTTCGACAGGCTAAGCTTGAAGTCAACGGCATCAACAACAGCCTTTGGTAGCCCACCGGGACCACCGATAATAAAGCTTGGCTCCTGGGCGTCCAGCGCCTTTTTCTCAAGAAAACTGGCGAGTTCGTTGCTCGTCAATTGCGTCCCTTCGACGATAAGGCCGACTTTGTATGTCCCGTTGGCCGCCTGGAGTATCTTGTCGGCGTCGTCGACAGATTTGTCGGGTAGCTGGGTGACGCGTACGGTATGGTAGTGCTTGAGCCGCTTCAAATATTCATCCCAACCAGCTTCTGCGTACTTTAGCTTTGGCTTGCCGATGGTGATGATATGTATCTTCATGCGGTATCCTATGTCCGCATAATACCCATATTTTGTCGAACTGTCACTTTATTTTTCAACTGGGGCGCGAACTGTTTTACGGCTCGGGCAGGTCCGGGTAGCGCTTCGCGGGCGTAATCATCAACAATAACAGTGGCGCCTGGGGCTAATCGTGGCAGTACCAGATGCAAGGAGTCGCGAATTGATGCATAAAAATCACCATCTAAAAATGCAAAGGCAATCTGGTCGGGCACGTCAGTATCTGTTAATTCGGCAAACCAGCCCTTATGAATAGCTGGTGGTCGCAACGATGCTCTGTGAAATTCCTGCAAGAACTGCTTTTTGCTGACAGCCAGTTCTCCTGCCTGAAACTGATCGCCGGCAACGCTGGTGTCCTCGGGGCTTTTCGGCGGTAAGCCGGCGAATGAGTCATAGACATGAAAATCCCTGGTGTCGCTATACGCATCCAGCAGCCGCCGAATAAATAAACTGGTTGTGCCCTGATAGCAGCCAAACTCGACCACCGCGCCGTGTATACCCTGCTGCAGCACCCGCTCCAGCTCTGTTAGGATGGTGGTAATTTGCGCGCGGCTTACTTGCTCTGAGATTAGGTTGTGCTCGCGCGCGATGGTGTCGGCTAGAGCTCGTCCCATAGTCGGTCGAATAGCTCCTTTTGTAATTGCGCCATGCCAGCGTTGTTGAGGACGATACCGGACAACACGTTAGTGGTGTTCATAGTGATGAATGCGGTTTTGTCGCCGTAGATGATGGTATAGCAGTTGGGCGCCTCGCCGCGTTTTGGCGGCAGCCATTTACGATTAGAAAGTGGGTCCTGTTCGCCACCGGAGCCAACCGCGATAACTTGTACCGAGATGCCTTCGGCAATACGGCGCTTGGTGAAATTGGGAAAGTTTTGGTACAGATGGTGCCGGAGCTGCTTGGTCGAAATGACTCGGTAGCCTCGTTTGTCCTTGCGGCAGGTGGCAATAACGTCACGCAAAATGGCGGCGACGCCCTCAGTGTCTTCGTAATAGGTGGCGAACTGCACTTCGGCCAGTGTGTCGCGGTAGCTGTTTGGCTGCTGCAATGAGGTGATGTAGTCGTCAGCTGTTTTTTCGGCGTTGATAGCTTTAATCTGGCG
The DNA here is from genome assembly GCA_963730375.1 of uncultured Candidatus Saccharibacteria bacterium. GTDB lineage: Bacteria > Patescibacteriota > Saccharimonadia > Saccharimonadales > UBA4665 > UBA6224. The sequence goes on from CAVSRJ010000004.1 coordinate 3,911, forward strand.
TTCCTTCAGCAGTTCCAGGATGACCTTGGGGTCAGTCGCCTTGTAGCGGCGTTGTTTACCAATTTCTATGGAGCCAACCATCCCCTGCTCTGCTAATGCCTTGACGGATTCATAGACAGAACCGCGGTTGATGCCGGTGATGGCCGCGATAGACCGCAGCGAGCTTTGGGGTTGGTGGACCAGCGCCTCATAGACTCGTTTGTCACGAGTTTGTAGGCCAATTTCTTGAAAATCAAACATGTCACTCATAATCTACAGATTAATCTCCTAGCGCTAGTATAACATGTGTCAAAAATTTGTTGCCAAAATGGCTTTGTGGCGTGCCTACATGTGCCTATAGTGGTTCCTCATTGACGTAACAAGGAGAAACAACCAATGCCTACCCAAGCCGAAGCCGTGACCGCCGATGTCCGCATGAAGCTCCATGTAGCTGAAACGACGCTCGATAGCTTTGATTTGATTGCACGAGCTGACTTCATCGAGGATGAGCAACAAACCCCATATGCGAGGCCGTTAGCCAGTACGCCATTGAGAACCGCTCTCGTGGAGTACTGTGAAGCTGTTCCGGGTCTCCACCAGGCCAACAAGGACAGCTGGCAAGACTGGGCGGCAGATTTGCGCAGCCGCGATGAGTATCCGGCGCCACAGACCATCGGGCTTGGCTGGCTAAACGATACACCCGCCCGTACTCAGGTACGCGTGCCAGAGGTCACCAGAAACAGCTTTGGTCTCCTGACGTACGGCGTGATGCGCGAGTCGCACCCTGAAGTCTTGCGGCTCATCGAGGAATTCCCAAAATATCGCTATAAGGGCGAACAGGAGCGGGTGTTTGATAACGACCACGACGAGCACCGTACTAGGCCAGTGGTCGAGCTGAACCCGACCCACCCATTCATCAATTGGGACGCTATAGAGGACCAGGTGATACGAATAAAACGTCGTTTTACCGACAGTGCCTTTTATGCGTACATGCAGCAGCGCGCAGCTGAGGATGGCTTTGCCGATAGGTTGCAGGAAGCAGCCGAGCTTCGGGCGAGTGAGCGTAGGCCAGTGGTGCCAGCACCTCGCGGCATATTGGATATGGCGGGGATATCCCTCGGGTGATGCTCATCCGGTGTCATAACAATGTTGCCACTATCGCTAGCCCCGTGGCGTACTCCGGCGTATCGTGCTGCATACAAACCCGAAAGGAATCATCATGAGTCTTCTGGAAACAATTCAATCTAATACACCACCAACGCTTGCCTGCAGCGCAGTCCCAACGACATTGCTGACATGCTCGACGTCCAGCCACGCATGCCGATAGGGTAACGGCAGCGGCGAGTGAACTCGCCAGTATGGGCTTTTTGGTTAGCTGTATGAGCGATAACCCTCACCGCTATCCCGGCATAGATGTCGAGGCTGCGAACGGCACAATGTACGCGTTTTGGCCGAAGCTTGATGATGCTGCTCGGGTGGTTCTGGGTGAGCGGCTTGGCTTCACTATCGACCCTGCCCTGCCCGAGGAATCAGTCGTGGCCGAGTAGCAGCTCGAAGTACTGTGTGCCACCGAACGGGATTTTTTGTTTGATGACTTTGGTGCCCTCCAGTGCGTTGGCGTAGGTGACGGTAAAGCCACCGTAGCGCTCGTTGATCTCATCGACCGCGGTGGTGAGCCATTCAGCTCGGTTGACGTCCTCCAGTAGTGAGGCCTGCGCCCGGTTACTGGGCGTCAGCTGGTAGCACGTCACGCCGATGGCGCTGATAATCATGTGCTTGGGCCGCTGGTTGAACAGCAGTAAGGCACGCCGATAAATCTCCTGGTCGGTATAAAACGAGGTGCGGAACATTTTGCGCTGCACCCAGCTTTCGCCGTTCTGGAAGCTGCACCAGACCAGCAGGCCGCGGGCATCGACGTTTTTGTAGCGCAGCTTCATGCCGGTGGTTTGGCACAGATAGTGCAGCCGCGGCAGCACCAGTTCATCGCGGTTGGTTCGGGCATCGAGGACGAATTGGCGCCCCACCATGCCCAGGCGGGTTGGGGCGGCATCGGTTTCGTAGCCGCGTAGTCGCCGATACCAGTCGTCGCCGATGACGCTGCGAAAGACGCGCTTGCGCAGTAGCTCGGCCGGTGCGTCCAGGAACTGAAGTGGCGTGAAGATGTCATGGGCGTTGAGCCGCGCTTCGTAATGCTCGGCAATGCCGGGCAGATCGGTCAGCTGCAGCTGGGCAAACGTCTCGCGCAGATTGGTGTGGTCGATGACATCCATGCCATCCGGCTTGTGCAGCCCTGCCGCCAGCTTAGCCAGAAAGCGGTTGGGCGCAATCCCAATGTTGCAGCGCATCCAGCTGCCGAGTTGCTCGCGCAGCTGCTGCTTTATCTCCTGCCCTATCTCGGTCAGCGGACGTTGGTTTATCTGACGGGTGCCGTGGAAATCGATGATGCCCTCATCGATGGATTTCATGCGGACATCGGGTGAATATTGTTTCATGATGGCGGCCAGACGTCGGTAGGCGTGGTGGTACTTGGCCGGGTCGGATTCCAGTATGATGAAGTCGGGTATCAGGTCCTGGGCTTCATCTAGGCGCATGCCTACCTTGACGCCGCGGGCTTTAGCCTCGTACGAGCAGGCGATGACACAGCAGTGCTTGGTGATGCGGTTGGTGACGCCGATGGGTCGGCCGCGCAGGCTGGGGTGGGCCTGCTGCTCCACCGTGGCAAAGCAGCTGTTGAGGTCGATGTGCATGATGTTAGCCGGCTCGTGATTGAGTGGGATGTGCACACCCTGGCGAGTGGCGGCGGCACTGAGCGTGGGGCTGTTGGGCTGTCGGTCGCTCATGTTGTGGCCTCGACGATGGCGGTGAGCGTCCAGGTCAGGCCCTCGGCATCAAACTCCAGGCGGTAGTCGTGGGTGCCGTCACTCATGTCAAAGACATGAATCATGCGGCGACCCTTGGTGGTAGGGTGTCGTAATCCCAGTTCACGAAAGGTAACTTCCCCGCCCCGGTAGCGCATGCGCACCGGCATGCAGCCGGAACGGACGTCACCCTGGCGGTACATGGCCACGACCTCAACGCGCTCGTTAAGGGAGTCAAATATCTCCATGGTCTATCTCCTGATGGTGGGGCCACGGCCGGCCCACGGACCCAGCATGCTGTCGTGCGTAATGGCGCCCGTGCGCTCGCGGATGATGCAATCAGCTCGATGTATGCGCTGCATGGCTACGCCCCTGCCCGCATACCCACCAGGGTCCACTGGTCGTCGCTGTGGCGCAGACGATAGGTATTGTCGCCATCGGTCATATCGAATAGCTGGATAATCTGCTGCCCTTTGCGCACGAGGTAGACCAGTCCGTCGGCGAACGAGACCTGGCTGCCATCCAGTTCAATCTGCTTAGGGTACGAGCGCATGTTGCTGGTGTTGGTTTTGAAGTAAAAGGCGTTGACGTTGATTTCTTTGTTGATGGGAAAGAGTTCCGTGTTCATGGTGCAAGCTCCTTGTGCGGCTTCCCCGCCAGCCAGCATTGCGCCCAGCTACGCTGGACGACGGGCTGGCTGACGGGAAGCCCGGTTGCCTAAGTTAATAAGATGTCAAAAGAGGCTGGATGCGTGTGCGACACGACCAGAGACGGCTTTGCTAGAAGATGTCTAGAGAGCGATTCACCGAAGTGTACGGGCCCGTTCTACGCGTACATCGTGGAGTGAATGACTAAAAGCTTGCGGCGTCAGCAGTGACGATTCGGCGACCCAGTCGGGCTCGAACAGTGTACCGGCCAAAACGTGAATAAGTCTGCACGGAGGAATCTGCGGAGTCTCCACAAAAGCCCGTACACGGCTACCCATAATTATACGCCGGCGCCACGCGCACGCAATCTTGTTATTGGGCTAGATTATGACGCGAATATCGACAAAAGGCCGAGCGATTTTACTGAATATCTTTAGGGGGAAGGGTAACCACGATGCTAGTGGCGAGACCGGATATGATGTCGCCTGCCGTACCTGGGCCGGAGTGACCAGATTTGTTAGGGCGTGAGATGCTGTCGACAACAGTCTTGCGCGCGGATTCATCGGCATTGGCGCCGTACAAAGATTCACCAGTAGTAATATCACCATGTGCTCGCCAAATACTTGAATGGTCAGGCGCTTGGTCTGGTCCTGTATCAACCGTACCATCCCATCGCTTCCAAAGAGGGGTCTGCGGGACATTGATAGTAAAAGATGGGGTGCAGCTATTATCATCGCACGGGTGGACTCGAACCTTCTCGTAATCTATGAGAGCGGTCTGCAGATTACCGTCATCATCTTTGAACTTAATGAGGCTAACGCGTTTACGTTCCGTCTCGGATGATGCGGAATTTTTGCCATCAATTTTGCCGCCACCTAGGCCGGAGCCAGCTATTGTCCCAATCAGCATCCAGCCACCAAACGAGCCTGAAGACTGAAAATTATTAGAATCATACACCTCGTTCTTGACGCTGAACAGCGGAGTGGGCTTATCGTATGGTATGCGAGCATCGGCGAGGTAGTTGCACGCATAAATGTCTCCATCGCGCTGGTCTACTACGTTGGCGACGGTAACGGCATTTGGTAACGGCATTACCCTGTCTGGCGCACAGGATTCAGAGGGAGACATAGCGTCAGTCGCACGAGGATCAGATGAATAGTTGACAGTGCCGCAACCTGACAATACGGCCACACTAGATATGGCTGCTACTGTCGCATGCGGCCATCGTCGAGGACGGCTTGGTGGTGGGGAGACTGCTTCCTGGTTTTCTTCAACTGCCCGCAGAACAACAGGAATATCTGACAAAGTACTATGGCTATCTTTCATAGAGGAATCTCCGCCCACCTTAATAAATAATTAAGTAAACAGTACTACAATAGTGTAATAATTGCAAACATTCACTATAAATATAAGTTTAGACTTTGAGCTGGTCGAGGAATTCGACGAGTTCGTGCGGGGTAATCTCGGCTTTGACGAGATAGCCATCGGCCTTTTTCTCAATGTCATTGCGGACTTCATCACGCTGCTCCAGGTTGGTGGTGATGATAATCTTGCTGTGCAGGTTTGGGGTTTTGGCAGGGTCGCGCAGCTCGTGGAGTACATCGATGCCAGTGATGCTCGGTATCATGAGGTCTAGTAGGATGACGTCATATTTATCGGTCTTTGCTTCCTTGAGGCCCTCCGCCCCGTCCAGAATAATGTTGACCTGATAGCCGGCTCGCGTCAGGGCTCGCTGGTATAGCTCACCGATGAAGTGCTCGTCCTCGATACAGAGGACAGATTTGCCGGCATGGGGTTGGCTGGCGGTCGTGGGAGAGGTGTCGCTCATAGTGTCCTTAGTGTAGCAGAATTGGCCTACCTGCGGTACAGGGAGTGGTTCTTAATCCAGCCATGGGCATTACGGGTAATTTCACCGCTGCCGGGATGCTTGCGCTGCTCGTCCAGGTCCTTGTAGGGCACCACGGTGAAGCCAAAGGTACTGCCCTCGTTCTCCTTGCTACGCACCCAGATGTTGCCGCCATGTGCCGTCACGATGGCTTTGGACAGGTATAGCCCTAGTCCGGTGCCACCAATCTGTGCACGGTTGCGATGATCCCGATAAAATTTGCTAAAGAGGTTCGGCACGACGTTGGCTGGGATGCCCATACCCCAGTCCTGGACTGTCGTTTCGACCATGCCTTCGTCGTTGAGGCGCGCGACGATACGAATACGGTCGCTCTGCCCTGAGTATTTGATGGCGTTGTCTATGAGGTTGGTGACCACCTCCTGGATACCGACGCGGTCTGCGCCGACAGTTGGCAAATCTTCCGGAATAGCGACCTCCAACTTGATGCCTCGCACCGAGGCTCGTAATTGCATGGTCTCAATACAGCGCTTCAATACATTCGACCATGATTCCTCGTGTAATTGCAGTACGAGTTGGTCCTCATCGACACGGGCAACATTGAGGATGTTATTGACGAACTCGGTGAGCTGCTCGGAGCTGGCACGCATTTTACGCATAAAGTCTACGAGGTCAGGCTCCAGCTTTGGCGCTGCTTCCTCTTCGAATACCTCAATATAGCCGCGCAGCAGTGTGAGCGGCGTCCTGAGTTCGTGGACGGCTAAGGCGATAAAGCTGACCGCCTGGTCGTCTTGGCTGTACTGGTCGGTATGGTCGAACAAAACCAGCATCGTTTCGTAGCTGTCGTCGTTGCGCTGATTATAGAAAGCAGCCAGGTCGAACAGGCGCGCTGGACGTTTGTCGGCGACGTTGAGTCGGACTCGCTCCCACGAGCTCGTGGCGACAACGCTATCGTCGCGTACTTTTTCCAGCCAGGCATCAAAGGTACTTTCACTGGGAAACGACATATCAATGACGGAATAAACATTTTTGCCAACAAAGTCTTCGATGGAGCCGCCGAGATACGTTGCAGCAGGTTCATTACAGTACACAATTGTTTGTTTGTCATCCAGGATAAAGACCGGTAGCGGCATGTTTTGCAACATAAACGCCGCTTGGTGACTCTTGGCAACGCTGATTTGACTGCCTGGGTGCTCAGCCTGCGTGGCAAACTGATATATCTGACTCGTCAGGCTGGTCACCATCTCGCGACCCAGCTTGAGGGATTTGATGTCTGGAGCCGCTACGGGGTGGTCGCCCGGTGCAATGTGCATGACGGCCTGCCATACCGCCTTGAGTGGCTCGAGGATGTACGAGGCGCTCGTAAAAGCGAAGAGGAGCGGGAGCAAGATTCCGACGCCAGCTAGCAATGGTAGCAGCACGGTACTGCCGAGTGCAAAGTACTGCTCACCAATCCACCACAGTTGAATGATAAAGATATTGTTCAGGATGAGTATGGCGAGAAGGTGTTGCCTGACCCGTGCGCGAAGCTGCTCGAAGTGGTCCATTGCTACTGATACGTTACATCACTATTTTGGGAGACAACACTGATCCAGGTTTGGCCGGGTGTAAGCTGCACGGGCATGCCCTTGCTGTCCTTGAGGACGAATTGGCTGTCTCGTGCATCACGACTCCATGTGCCCTTAACAGCTTTGCCATTCTGGAAGACGTACATGCTCCCGCTGCCGGTCGACTTGTATTTGGAGTGATAGCCGTCGCTCTCGCGAGAATATGCCATGACTAGCGCGATAACTACTTTTGGTGTGTTCTGGGTCTGCTTACCGGATTTTGAGAGGCTCATGTGTGCTTCACCGCCCTCAAAACGCTTGTAATCGTTGTGTGCCGTGTCGTAGGTGTAGCGCACGTCATAGGCTGAGCCGGGATAGTTAAACTGTATGGTTTTGGTGGTGATGTCTGCCTTGGCGATTTTTGGCTCGGTCTTGAGGTGTTCGAATCCGGTAAATTCACTGGTTTTGTAGTCGCGTTGTTTTTCGTACTTGGACAGTTCTGTCTGCGAGGTATACATGTTGTGCGGTGCGTACCGGCTGGAAATGCGGTGGAAATATTGGGCGCCGGCAAATTGGTCGAGGTTTTTGACGCGATACTTGTTGATATCGCTCAGTGCCTCAGGGCTACCACCAACATGGGCGAGCGCGCAGTCAAACGTCTGGCACCATTCAACAAAATATGGGCGAGCCGAACGTACCGGCCCGATGTACTCGGACTTGGTGTCCTGGAATAGCGCCATGAACCGCGTGATACCCGCCTCTGCGATAGCTTCATAGACAATACCCGCCTGATTGAGGCTGGACTGAGGTCGGGCAAAGACGCTGTTTTCTATCATGACGCCGGTCACCTGCAGCTTGTTAATAGCCGGGTCAACCTGCAGGCCGGTCAATTTGCTGGGGACAGTGGTTGAGGTTGGTGCGTGGTAGACCGGATATGACGGCACAACCGGTGGTCCGGGTTGTCGTAATAATACAATCGATACAACGCCAGCGATAATAACGATGCCGCCGAGCACGCCGTAAAACAGTTTGTGGCGACGATCGAGGTTGGTCAGCCAGTCTTTGAAGCGTTTATGCGGTGCGGTGCTGGGAGCTGTCTCTTCGACGGTTTGTGAAGTATCAGGCGGAGGACCGTATTCTTCTTCGATTTTCTTTTCGTCTACCTGCTCGTTGTTGCCGAGAGCGTCCTGGTATTGTTGGTCCGGCGTCGGTTGCGCGCCGGTTTGGGGTTCATCACGCCCAGGGCTAGCCCCCGACGAATCGTTCTCATCTTGCATAAGCGTATTGTAGCAAGTTCTGTCAGACTACGCTAATGCTGTGAGCATCGTGTCAATCCGAGCCAGGCTGCGCTCTTTGCCCAGCACATGCAGCGTGTCAGCCAGGGCTGGACTAAATGGTGCTTGGGTTGTAGCAATACGAATCAAGCTAAAGAGTACCCCGGGTTTTTGGCCGGTGGTTTCCAGGAGTCCGTTGAGCCGTTGACTCAGATCCTCTACGCTAAAATCTGATTCGGATAGGGTCGCTTTGGCGGCACGCAGGTACTCGGCCAGATCACTGTGGCTGTGCTTTTTGAGTTGCTTGTTGGTATCGACCAAACTGAGGTCCACTGGCAAATCGGTGAAGAAGAACTCGACTTGGCCCGGCAATTCAGATAAATACTTGAGTCGCTCCTGAGCGAGCGCCAGGACGTTTCGCTTATACTCCTGGGCGGCATCGCTGGCGCTGTCTGGCCAAAAGGGTTCACTGCGTTGATACAAGTCATCAATGGTTAGACTGCGAATCCAGCTGCCATCCATCCATTCGAGGCGCTTTTCGTCAAAGCGCGCCCCTGCCCGACCGACACGCTCGAGGCTAAATTTCTGCACGAGTTCATCCCGACTGAAGATTTCCTGTGTTGTACCGTCGTTCCAGCCAAGTGTGGCGATAAAGTTTATCATTGCTTCCTCGAGGTAACCTTCACGGAGATAGTCGAGCACGTCTTTGGCGCCATCACGCTTGCTTAGCTTTTTGTTGCCCTGTTCGTTCATGATGTGCGGCATGGTCGCAAGTATGGGCCGCTCAAACTCGAGTGCTTCGTACAAATTTAGGTAGTTTGGCACACTCGCCACAAACTCTTGGCCGCGGATAACGTGGCTAATTGCCATTTCGTGGTCGTCGATGATGTGGGCAAAGTTGTAGGTGGGAAAGCCATCTGACTTGATAAGGATAAAATCGTCGATGGCTTCTTTGCCAGCGTGCAGCTCGCCCATGACCGCGTCCTGCCACTGGTAATCTTTTGGCTCGGACTTGAAGCGAAGTGGTGTGGTGCCGTCCCACTCGGGCGGATTGTCTGGTCGGTGGTTACGGTATAGAAACGGCTGTTTAGCTTGCTGGGCTTGCTCGCGAAATGCCTGGACTTCGGCCTGTGTGTACGGGTCGGCGTAGGCGCGGCCGCTATCAATGAGGGTTTGTGCCCAAGTCTTGTAGATATCGAGGCGCTCGGTTTGGCGATATGGCCCGTATTCACCCGGCATATCCGGTCCTTCGTCGTAGTCCAGGCCTAGAGCACGAAGACTTTCGATAATATGTGCCTCGGCACCCTGCACTTCCCTGGCTCTATCGGTGTCTTCGATACGTAACACAAACTGACCGCCCTGTTGACGCGCCACTAGCCACGCAAACAGTGCGGTGCGTATACCACCCACGTGTAAATAGCCGGTGGGACTGGGCGCAAATCGAGTTCGAACGGGTTTCATCAGGGGTAGTATAGCGTATAAGTGAACAGACACAAAGCTGCTACGTTGCGTTTATTGAGTTGTATTGTACAATGTTGTACCTAATGGATAGACCAAAATTCTATGATCAAGTGTTGGTTGCGTCGCCGGAGCGATTGAACCCGCATAAAACACACGCCCATGTACCAACTGAGCTTGTTGCGGAAGCGGTGACGGAGGTTCGTGCAACCTGTACTGCTGAGCAGGCTGGTGAGCTGGAGGAGGAAGACATATCATGCCAACTAGGTGTCCAGGAGTTTGTTACGCGCGATGATTGTGTGTTCATTGGGCTGGTCGCGTGCGCGGGCTGTGACGCCCCGGATAGAGCTTTGAAAAAGACGAGCGGACCAGAGCTCACTCACATGCGACTACGTCCTCGCTAGACAAAACGTTGATTATTTTATTGCATAATTACCCGTAGTATGAGTACTATTACCTTCCGATGGAATCACCGGATATCCACAGACAAATAGTCTTTCCCACCCTCGAGGAGGACTTGCCAGCGTTGGTGGACGTGTCTGATACCGCGGCAGCGGCCGCTACTACCAAAGCGCGACAGGATTGCGAACAGTGGCAATGTGCCCTCAGAAGTTCACGTGATCCAGATTGTGGCTTACGATATAACACGACACACCCCAGTGGAGCTGGGTATATAGCGTGTTGGGGCTCAAAGTATGCGGAGGGCGGATGCTATTCACCGCCTGTGGTCGAGGCAGCATATCGACAGTTATCACAGAAGTCATCGCCAGAGGGCGATTCACATACTGAGGGCGAGCTGGACTAGTTGGTTGGTCGAGAGGCTACCCTGGGTATCGACTTGATACCATACGCCGTTGTCGACCCACGTGGCGTCGTTATTACCGTACATATAAATCGTGCGGCCGGCGGCATCGATAGTCTGGTAGGTGCGCGCTTTGCTGGCAACGAAGGTGTCGCGAAGGGCGTTGCTGTCCCAGCTGGTCTTTTTCTGGAGAATGCTGAACGTCTCACCACTATTATTTGAAAAACTGACAGCGACTTTACCAGTGCTGTAGCTCAAGTCGCCAGCAGCAAATCCGTCTGGGGTGAAGCTAGGCATGTGAGCCGAGATACCGGCTTTGCTGGCGGCATAGTGCATGCTGAGGTTGGCCTTCTGTTGCCAAGCAAAGAAGCCGACGAGCAAGGCGATAGCGAGTGAAGCAGCCCCAAAACTGAGGGCGCGACTGGTTGTGGTGCGGGGTCGGTGTCGGGCGTGACGCTTGGCGGATGGTTTTTCGACGTGCATATTTGCCCGAGCCAAGGCCTGCTCAAAAATATCGGTAGAATGCGCGACCGGGGCTTGCGGTTGGCGAAGTGTCTGGGCAGACGCGTCAGCATGCACGGGGCGGACGGCTGGTTTTGCCGGTGCAGCAGCTTGCCGTTCGACTGCAGTGGTGCGCGGTGCGAGCGCTGCACGATCCAGAGCGTGTCGACGGACCTCGTTGTGGCGAGGCGTCAATTTGGCACGTTGGACGCGGCGAGGGTCCACCTGGTACGAGGAGGCTTTTGGTGTGACTTCTATGGAAGGTTGCTTGACGAGAACATCGGTGCGCTGCTGTGCTTTGCTGTGACGCTTTAGGCTGGCCGGTGTCGGCTTTTGCACGGCGTGACGCATTAATGTTTTGCTGGTGCTCGGTTGGTGGTGACGAACGTGCTGGCCGGGTGCGCGAACGATATCCGACACTTGTTTCCGAGAAGATTTTGCTGGATGAGCGGTCGGAACGGCTTTTATTGGCTGCGTAGCAGTGGCGGGTTTGTGTGGTGCGGCCGTGGGCACAGTAAAACCGTCAACGGCTCTATGCCGAAGCTTGTTTACCTCTCGACTGCCCGCTCCTATCGGTGAACTACCCAGGAAGGCGCCAGTCACAGCGTCATAGCGTTTGCCATTTAGCTCTATTATGTTTGATTTTTCGGCCACTCTTTTATTACTACCCTCATTGTGCTTAAGCGGAATAGTACTATCTTAAACCGAATTATACCTATGCTGCAAGTGGTTTACGTCACATTATCGTATTTGCAAATGTATATCCATGATATGGGCATCCCACCAGTCGTTGTAGTAGACTACTAATGGTGCTGTGCGCCTACCAATATGGATTTTTTAGACCCAGAACTTCACCGCAGGCATATCCGACGATTATTCGTTAGTTATGGCCTCGTTAGCATGATTGTACTGCTTAGTGCGACCATGTTGTTTTTTATGGTTAATGGATTAAATCTATCACGCAGTGGAGAGGTTATTTACAAAGGTCTGATATTCCTGTCGAGTGCACCTGGTGGTGCAGATGTCTACGTCGATGGAGTATCTGTCAAAAAACAGACAAACACCCGTCTGAACATCCCAGAAGGTTCATATGAACTGCAATTACAGCGGCCAGGGTATCGAACGTGGCAACGACACGTGGTAGTGCGTGGCGGTACTCTAGTGCGTTACGACTACCCGGTGCTATTCCCCGAAACGCTTACTACTGAAACTGTCGCCACCTATAAGAACACGCAACCCGGCCTCGGCAGTGTTTCAATAGATCATCGATGGCTACTGATACAGCGTGATGCCTCAACTGCCACATTTGATTTGTATGACACGACACGTCCGACCATTGCGCCGATCACGCAAACACTGCCGCCGAGCCTGTATGCTGCCGGTGGCACACAGCGATGGCAGGAGGTTGCCTGGGCTGACGACAATCGCCACCTAATCCTTAAGCATAGTTATGGGTTGAAGGGCTCGGTCGAATTTGTGCTGTATGACAGCAAAGCTCCACAGGACTCGGTCAATCTCAGCCAATTGTTTGAATCAAGCCCGTCTGATGTCAGGCTGGTGAATAGCAAATACGACTCCTACTACCTGTATTCGAAAAGCACTGAGATACTACAGACAGCAAGTTTGACCTCACCTACGCCGCAGAAACTCCTCGACGGTGTGCTGAGCTACGACACATATCAACGCGACTATGTCTTGTATGTTACCAAGACGACGGGAGGCGATGGCCACTCTACCGCCGTTCTACGTCTGCGCAAGGCCGACCAAACATATACCGTGAGTCAGCTACCCGATGGGACGAGCTATAGCGTCGCGCTAACCACGTTTAGCGGCGATACCTATGTGGCCGCGGCAGCGAAGAATCAACCGTCCGTCTCCGTATACAAAAATCCGATCGAGCAGGCTTCGACAGATGTATCTGCGGTGTCGCCACTCACCACGATTCGGCTGAGTCAGCCCAGCTATCTGTCATTCTCGCCCGGGGGGCAGTTACTGTTCGCTCAATCTGGCCAGGACTTCGTATCATACAATTTGCGGTACAAAACTCAGTATCGCTACAGTAAATCCCCGCCTGTCGATGCCGGCCAGGCGCACGCCACCTGGATGGATGGGGCGCATTTGCAATATGTGAGCAACGGCCAGCTGTATGTCTTTGACTATGATGGAACGAACCCCCAGATATTAATCCCGTCATGGCGGATTGACCACGTGTTCTATACCAAGAGCCAGAAGGTTGTCTACACCTTGGTGTCTGAGAAGTCAGGTGGCGTTACTAATACTATTTTGACTCGCACGCCGCTGCGTACGCCTGCTGATCAATAGTTACACGAGCCCGTCTTTTAGAAGCAATGGATTGACCTTCGTCCAAATGCGTATCCGAAATTCTCACCCGGTTATCTGAATGCATTCGTTGCGTGTACCAGAGTCATTTCCACACCTTTCGGCAATATCTTGGCAGGGCATATCTACCAGAAAATACTGTACGTGTTCGTCTGCTTCAGGGTCTCGCATAGATGTGTAGAGCTGGGCCTTGTGCAGTGTGGCGTGTAGTTCTTCTCCGAGCTCCCTGGCTAGTGCCTGCTCGTGCATATCCCGCCCATCCAGGCCTCCTCCGGGTGTCAAGAAAAACCCTTGATTGCCTTCCGATAACGGCAGGAGCTCCTTATTAACAATATACAGCGCTCCTGCTCGCTTTCTCATCTGTTATATCTTATGCTGATTAGCATTTGTTTTTCAACTTAGAATAGCCAGTTCCAGAAGCGGGACCACAGCGTTGGGCCGTTGTCTGTCAGTCGGGTGACGCCCGTAGTGCTATTGACGTGAGAGATGTTGCTCGTGGCGTCCTTGTTGCCTGCAGGGTTTGGACTAATCTGATCACCAACCACTACCAGGCGGTGCAGGCTGGTGCCTGGTGGGTCGCAGGTAATAAGTGTGGCAGCTGCCGGATGCCCCGGTATATCATCTAGTACACTAATCTCGCTTGGGTCGACGATACGCGTGGAAAAGACTTTGTAGGCATACACCTTTTTCTGGAATGTTAGGTAGAACGTATCGTCTTTTTTGAGCGTATGCAGCAGCACGAACGCAAATTTGTACTGCCCCTTGTTAAAGATGTTGTTACTGCTGTGACCGAATATTGCAACGTTACCCTTTTGGCCGGGGACTTCCGTGGTCGGGTAGTGGACGACGCCATCCTCTAGGTTGTTCTGGATGTTCTCCTCGGCATTAGAAGTCAGGCCGTATATCACCGGAATCTCAACATTGATTTTAGGAATGATGACACGCGGTTGTCCGTCGGCGGCAACACTGTCGTTATCGATGATAATGGGTGTCGCCGTGGCTCGGCCTGGCTGGATGAACGGCGCTATGACGATTTCATTGAAAAAGCCAAACATAAATATCAACAGTACTATGCTGCCTGTTGCAAGTCCGAACATGAGAGAATGCAGGTTTTGCTTGGTTTTGGTCAACGTTTCGCCGCGAGTTTGCACGCGTTTTTTGATGGCGCCCTGAATTTCTTTACGGCTACGCTTTGGTTTTTCAATTTCGATTGGCTCATGCTCTGCGACCACGATGTTGTTCGGCGCGGTATTTGGTATGGCCGCCGGTACGGGCACGGGCGCAGCGGCCTGAGCCTGGTAGTGGGACTGTGGTGTCTGAGGATCGGTATCGGCGGGCGGCCACTGGAACGGTTCTGGCTCACCAAACAACGGGTTATTGACGGCGGTGGTCGTGTGGGCTGCCGCCGGTTGTGCTGGTGCAGGCGCTTTCGCAACATTTGGCTGTGGTTGCGAGGCGCTGTCAGGTGAACGCGGGTAGACGCTGGCGGTTGCCGAGGCGGTTGTGTTGGCTTCGTAAAACTCTTGCCACACCTGGTGCTTTTGGTCATCAGGCAGGCTCTGGTAATACTGGTGCCATTCCGCCTGGATGTCCGCCAGGCTTTTGCCTGATGTACTCAGCTCGTACATAAATTGCTGGTGTTGGCTGCGAATCGGCGTGTGACTGACCTCCGCTGCCTCACGCGCAGCATCAGGTTCGTGTTGGTCGTATAGTCGCGATATCTTTTCTCGTATCAACGATACGGCCGGATTAGCAGCACGATCCCGGTCTGCCAGGGCGCGTAACTCCTCGGCGCTGTGCAAAGGCTGCACGGCGTTGGGCTTCGACCGCACTACATAGCCATCGGACGGCTGGAGCATGTCGTCTGGGTTGTTATCATCTTTGGGGGGCAGTGAACTTTTGCTGAGTACCATGTATGCAATTACCTAGTGTAAAGTATATATGACTTCCCTGCCATGTGATACAATAACCCCTGTTCCGAGTATGAGAAACCCTGCGTTTCTTGGTGATTGTATTGCCGGAGTGGCGGAACTGGTATACGCGCACGACTCAAAATCGTGTTCCTTCGGGATTGAGGGTTCGAGTCCCTCCTCCGGCACCAATAAAAACGACTAGCATCAGCTGGTCTTTTTTATTGCATGCGAGGATGACTTCACGTGCGCGGGACAGCGCACAGCCTATCGATGGACTTCTTCGCTTCCTTGCTCACAATCGTGCGAATTCGACAAGAAAACCGTGCTTGAATCAGAGCTGCAGAGCCGCGGTGGTTAGGGCTTGGTAGGGTTGGCTGGAGTGCTGTAGCCACCAGACGGTCGCATGCGCTGCTACGGCGCCGATTGACGGCTCCCCTAGCTTGGTAGAGCTGACTTGCCCGCTACAGGCTACGACGACCGTATCGTCGTGCTGGACAACGAGATTGGCGGCGTGGTCTGACGACAACTCGTGCAATTGCTCCACGAGTTGCACTAGTTGCATCGTGGAAGTAATGGGGGTGGTTCGCTTGGCAGCAATCGCGAGTTTTTGCAACTGCGCCATTGTCATTACCAGCGTCGTGTTGGGTCGGTCGAGGCAATCTGCGGCATTGGCGATGCAATACTCTATGGCATCCTCAGCGACCGTCAACTGACGGTCATACTTTTTCATGAACGCTTCCAGTACAATGGCAGTTTCGCTATTGCGACCCAGGTTGCCAGCCAGCAACACTGCATCGGCCCATTCGGCCAAGTCGAGCAGCTGAGCCAGGGCGTTTCGGGCAAAACTGCCGCTGGGTGTGCTGGGGGCAAATTCGGCCTCTGGAAACAAATCATGAACCGTCTTTTGCATACTATCGGGCAACAGTACCTTGGCGCTGCCAATCCCGGCATCCAGAGCATCACCATAGGCGTTGGCTGGCGCACGAAACTCGTAGCCGCTGCCGCCCACAATCAGCAGTTTGCCGGCGTGCTGGCGCGTCTCGGGTCGGCTCCATTCCAAATCGGGAAAGAGTGGCTGCTCACTGCTTTGTGTTTGCCAGTATGTCTGCTTCATACTGTCAGTGTACGCTGCTCGCCTACCCCTGTCGAACGAAGTGAGCTGGCTGGCTGTGCGGTGAGCGGGCAGTTGTGATGCGAATAACCGTGCCGTACTATGTAGGGAGATGAAAAAGGGGCTCCATTCACTACTCAACGGCGTCAGTAACGATGCTGATAGTCGCCTGATTTTATGGATAGGCGCATCGACTGTTGGGGTTGTCGTAATCTTTGTACTTTTCGCCTTGACTGGCGGGTTTGGTAGCGGATCGCCCTCTTCAAATGCCACTTCCCAACTTGCCAAGAATCCAAAGACCGCCTATGCTGCGCTGATTAGCGATGCAAATGACGGTAAATATGACGTTGCGTGCTCGTATCAGAAGCCTGACGTTGTCGGGAAATTTTACGTGACGCGAAATGCCGTTCGCTTTCAGACCGAGACCTCCAACGGCGTTGTCCATTTGCTGAGACTGGGTAGTGATTTATATCTATGGAATGATGCGAGTAACAGCGGCTTACGGTTTGACATCGGGGTGACTGGATATAGTGAACAGGCTGATCTTCAGCAGTACGATGAAAATGAACTAGTAAAAAACGGCGAGCAATACCATTTGGCGTGCACAAAAGTCCAATCGCTCGATCGCTCGCTCTTTGTGGTGCCAGACACCATCTCATTTACGGACCTGTCGGCCGGGCAGTAACATCACGCTGTGGTTGTGAGAACGGCCACTGCACGATGTCCCGTCAGCGCGCATACTGCGCGTATAAGGAGGTGATCACAGTTAGCCTGAGGTCGACGGGCATAAAACGAGAGGGGGTCACTATGGACTCACAACTCACCCAGTCGCGCTTTGCGAGTGTACTTATGTTCTTCGCAGGAGCATGGTTGATGTTGTCACCTATATGGATCTCGATAACTGGTGGCGCTTTGACGAGCCTGATGATTACCGGCGGTGTCGTAGCGTTAGCTGGGCTCGTGCAATATTTCTGGCGAGCATCGCTCCCAAGCTGGGTAGCCGGCTTGGCCGCAGCCTGGTTGCTGATATCGACGTTTACGTTTGATGTCAGTACGGCAGCTGCCTGGAGCCAGATCGTGACGGCCATCGTCACCCTAGTACTCGCGTACTGGGACGGGTTCGAGATTACACAGGTACAGCACGAACACAATCGTCCACACGTTGTCATGTAAGTGACAGCGCAGCGCGAACGTATATGATGCCCGTCTCCACCACGGGCATCATTTTTGTACTATATTAGTGTGCAATTTTCGTATATGGCAAATATATTTTTCGGGTTGCAATTACCCCTGTTGTAGGCCATACTCGTAGCTGCAATGGCAAAGAAACAGAATAGCTTTGATTTAGGCAAATTATTTCCAAATTTGATGCTTCGACTTGAAGAAGAATTGGGTGCCTACACCAACATGAACGTACCGCTCGTAGAAAAAGCCGGCGAAACGCTTACGGCTAATATGCGTGCGCTGCGTCTTGCGCTAAACGTGAGTGACCAGCTCCTGAGCATGGGTGTGGCGGCCAATGACGTGACATACCGCGCGCTTGAAATCACCGAGACATATTGTGACCGCGCGGTGCACATCGATATTATTTCTAATCTGATCATGGTGTCTCAGCTGCGTGGGGTCGAGCGAGAGCCATTGACGCTCATCCGACCGGTTGCTGTCCGCACGGTCAACAATATGTCGGTGCAGCGGATTCAGCAGCTGGTGCATGATATTGCCATCGGCAAGTATACCCTCAACCAAGCTGAAGACCGGCTAGAATACATCCTCAAGCACCCGGTCAAGTATCCAGCTTGGGTGATATCGGTCAGTAATGCTGCTATTGCTTCTGGAGTGGCAGTGTTCTTTACGACCAACTGGCGAGTTTTACCGGTGACATTTGCCATAGGATTGTTTGTCGACAGAGTGCTACACGTACTGGCCAAGCGCTTAGTCCCTGGCTTTTTCCGCCAGGTAGCAGCCGCTATATTTATCGTGCTGTTGGCAGCCATCGTTGCCCAGCTGGATAGACAAGGTGTTACATTTTTTGATGGCATGAACCCAACTCTCATAGTTGTTGGTGGCGTCATAATGCTGTTGTCTGGCTTGGCCTTCGTGAGTGCCATCCAGGACGCTATTCAGGAATATTATCTGACTGCCACGGCCGGGTTATTGCGTGTCGCCATGCAGACGTCGGGTATTGTGGTTGGTATTCTTATCGGACTGTACATGGCGCGTAAACTCGGTATCGGGATTGCAGTGTCACCCAATCCGCTCACCTTGACGGCTCTGCCCTTCCAGATTGCGGCGGGTGCATTCATCGCTGGCGTGTTTGGTGTTGCAACACAGATGAGGCGACGCGCCATCTTTTGGTCGGCATTGCTAGGTGCCGGTGCAGTATTTATTTTGTATGCCGCCCGAAACTGGGGCATATATGTCGTTGCGGCCACCGGTGTGGCGGCGATATTTGTTGGTGCTCTGGCGACCGCATTTTCACGATTGTGGCGCACGCCTACGTCGGGGACCATTGCTGCCGGCATTATTCCATTGGTTCCAGGTTTGGCACTGTATAACGGCCTCATGCAGTTAGTCAATTATCCGCCGGGCGACCCAAATTTTAATAGCAGTCTCGGTACGTTATTTGCGGCCGTTGCTACCGCCATTGCCATCGCGGCTGGCGCCTCATTTGGGCACATCTTATTCCAGCCGATTAACCAACAAAACACACTCGCCCGTAACCTCGTGCCGTTTACCCGTTACATGCGCCAACAACTCAAGCGAGACAGACAGCGACGCGCCAGCGCCAAGTCTGAGCAAAACGAAATCTAGCGCCACAATTCGGGTCAGTTATTCGGGTCGCTTGGGCTTATCATGCTGCTCGCCCATGAACACACGCAGTAGCGCGACGATGATAAAGAGTGCGCAGATGAACAGTAGGAGCTTTGCCATTACCTACCATAGTAGCAGGCTTTGTCTACGTCGCAGTGTCGCGGCTGTGTTGGATATACGTTAGACAGGCGTGCTACGCAGCGGTACCATGGGGCGTATAACACGAGGAGGATATACCTATGTCATACCACACATACAGCAACCAACGCGGCAGTGCCCTCATTATCGGCCTTATCGTTGCCGCCGTTATTGTCGTCGGAGGCGTTACCGCCTATTTTGTGACCGATGGGTTTGGCAGTAACGACAGCGATGATACGCAGAATAGTGCCAGCACTCAGCAGTCACCCAACTCCAGCCAAACACAGCCGCAGACGGCGACAACGAAGTCGCAGGTTGGCACCATGTTTGCTGACGTGGTTGCTGGCAAATATGACGTGAAGTGTAGCTTCGATGACGGTACTAACACCGGCACGATCTATTACAGTGCCAGCGGCAGCGACAATGTCAAAATGCGTTTCGACACGACCTCAGCCGACTATGATGGTCACGTCCTGCGCGTGGACAATACCGTATACACGTGGACCGATGGCCAGGACACAGGCACAAAGTTGACCGTGAAGCCTACTGCGGGCGACGAGAAATATTCAGTCGACAAGTACGAAAACGACCCCGGCAAATACAACCTGACCTGCAAGAATGCTGGTACGCTCGATGCATCAGTCTTTGCTGTACCATCAGGGGTCAAGTTCATGGACATTGGCCAGTACAGCGGCGAAGCCATGGGCTCGGCCGGAGCTCAGTAAGCCCACCGCAGGTAGTACTTGTAGTTTTATTGCTTTTGTGGTACTATTAGTCCTAACATTCTTAGGGTGGATGTGACAGACGGAGGTTGATGGCCTTCTCGTCATTTGCGCCCAGAAAAATAAGGCACGCACATGAGTATTGCAGAACTAACCGCTCCACGACTTCCCCGGCGCTCCGGTGGTTCGCTGCGTCGTCAGGTGCGTGAGGTACGCGGTACGGTAGTGAAGGCAATGCGACGTTACCGACGTCGCGCTCAGCGTGTGTTTATGCAGTGGCACCGACAGCAATATTACTTCTGGATGGCACATCGGGATATGCGTCGTGCCGTGACCCAGAACGAAGATATATTTCTAGCATCGATACTCATATTTACCGTCGTGTTATTCGCACTATCAAGTACCGTATCGCAGCTAATCTTGCTCCTGGGTCTTAGCCTGTTTGCAGTTACTGATCAGCTCGGGCTGAGCTTCATTCCGCTGTTTATGCTATTTGGCGGCGTCGGCCTGCTGCTGGTCCTATGGGTACTATCCTGGATGACCAACATGGTCTCGCTGGCATTGATGGATGGTGCAAACCGCAAACGACTGACATCACTACGCATCACACTGCGACGCAGTCTGCGATTGGCAACTCGAGTCAGCAGTGCGTGGCTCCTGTACCTGGCGGTAGTCTTTTCGCCAGTTGGGATAGCGGCTATTGCGGGCGCTATCTATGTCCTCACGACGGGGGGCACGAACGAGCTGGCCGCTATGCAGGCAACGCTTGTGGCCGGTACTGCTGCCGCGACGTGGTTGCTGTACTCTCTGACGAGCTATGGTTTGGTTCCCATGATTGCCCTGTTTGAGACCGACAAACCTTTAACCAGCAGCCTGCAACGCAGTCGTCGACTGGTGACGGAACGCGGTCGCCCTTTCATTTTTGCGTTGTATGCGATCTGTGCTGGCGGTATTGTTGTTGCCCGGCAAATGTCATATCTGCTGGAGGGTCGGTTTGGTGCTGCATCCATGTTGGTGACGGTGGGAGCTAGTACTGGTCGCTTTGCTGGCGATGCAGCTAGGCTTGACCATTCTCTACCGCAAGCGCAAACACGCCCACGCCGTTACTGTCGCTGTCCGACAGTAGATTGAATACGTTGCTAATTTACAGGGCTGGGAGGCAACGCTTGCAGTTCAATGTCTGCCTCTGCAAGCATGAGTCGCGCCGTTACAGCATGTGTGGTTAACTCATGTGTCTCTACCCCCAAACGTTGACACAGCCCCTCCAGCAACCCTTCATCAACGCCGAAATAAAACTGTACGGTATTTGGCAAGAACGTCTTCACGACCGCGTGTACATGTGGACTAATCCAATCTAGCTCTCCATCAATCTCGGGATGAACGCGTTCGATTATTTCATCCATGTCCTTTAGCGTTTCGGGTGGTGCGCCGTACGCCGTATCGCTCCACAGTTTCTTCGTAAACACGAGCGAAAATAATGCTGCAGCACGTTCTCTGTCGGAATAGCTATAGCCGAGTGTTTCGAGATTCGTACCGTCAACCAGCCTAATCATAAAATGTACTCTACCACAAAACGCTATACCCCATAGTCGTTTTGGGGCAGAGGTATTGCTGAACCAGCTCCGCGGGACTAAAACTCGGCGATGACGAATTTTTTCATCTGCATCATCTTGTCCCAGGCGCCGGGGCGCTGCATTAGTTCGCCCATGTTGGCTGGTACGACCTGCCAGCTCAGCCCATATTTGTCCTTGAGCCAGCCGCATTGTTCGGATTCTGGTACAGCAGACAGCTTGTCCCAGTAGTGGTCGATTTCTTCTTGGTCCTGACACGCTATGGAAAGCGAAATAGCCTCGGTAAATTTGAACTCTGGCCCAGCATTAATGGCGGTAAAGTGCATGCCGGCTAGCTCGAACTCAATCGTCAGTTCCTTGCCAGCTAGCGGTTCCTGAAAATCCAGTAGTCCCTCGTGCGGGTAATAGCTGATGTCGTGTATAGCACTATCTTTGAATATGCCGGTGTAGAAGTCGACTGCTTCTTTGGCGTTGCCGTCGAACCATAAGTTTGGCGTGATAATTTGTGCCGTACTCATAGGTTATTCCTCCTCCTTGTCATCTTCACTTGCCGGCACGTGGCAGTTGAACATCCACTGCACGCCGTATTTGTCCACGCATTGGCCAAATATATCTCCCCATTCGCTCAATGCCGGCGCCCACATCTCCTGGCCGCCGTCCACGAATTTCTCATAGTAGCCGCGCAGCTGATCCTCGCTATCGCATTCGACGGTGAGTGAGTAGCCGTTGCCTCGCTCCAGACCCGCATCGTCGCTGATGATGTCGCTACCCAGGAAGTGTATATCGCCACTCTGAAAATCGGCGTGCATGATGCGCTCGCCCCATTCGGGATTCATTTGTGAGGCCATCGGGCTCTCCTTGACTAGCTGGATAGTGTAGTCGCCGCCAAATGCTGCCTGGTAAAATTCCAGCATTTCTCGGCCTTTGTCAGCAAAATTAATATACGGAACGATAGTCGCCATAGTCTGCTCTCCGATTACGTAATGTAGTCATCTAAGCGCTTCGCTGGCACAGTTGTCAATCGAAACCTTTACCATAGGAAAATCAGAATGGAAACTTGGAGGTCGTTGCCGCTGGCGTCCTGGCTCAGAATGTGCAAAATCTGTACCACCATGACATCATAGCCGCCACTTTCGGGGTCGTCGGCGTGAGATTCGAGCTCGCGCAGTAGTGCGGCGTCTGTTGCCTCGGGTGACTGGGCTCGCATTTCGGTGACCAACTCGACTGTCTGCTCTATTTCATCTCGACTAAATCGTTCGAGCTGCTGGCGGTACTGCCAGTGCATTTTCAATAACATACTGGGTAGGCTGAACGGCAGCGGCTCCGGCGGGTTGTCCGATATCGCGCCGCCCAGCTGACGGAGCATTTGCTCGGCTTTAGCACGAGCTTGGTCGGCAGCTTGTGTCTCTATTTTTGATGCATCTTCTGCCTGCTGTGCTCGGCGGTGATGTTCATCCGCTTGGTACAAGAACTGGTCGGGATGGTCTACATCACGCTGCTCCTCGGCTACTATACGCTGAGCTCTCGCTACTGCAGCTTCTGAGTCTGCAATCCACTGTGGCAAGCGTGCGTCAAACCGAGCCGCCATATCAAAACGTCGTCTGTCAGCTATATCTTGTTTTGTGGCAGAATCCAACCGGTGTGGATAGAAGGTTCGATACCCAGAGCGCGGCGTTTTCCCCTGCTCCAGTCGGTCGATATGCTCCAGCATAGCTTCGCCGGCGTCCGGGCTGGACGCGTGCTCGATGATATCCTCCATGCACTGTAGGGCCGCATTCTTGCCCAGCTTGCGTGCGGCCAGTGCTCGTTTGAGCAGCTGATTATCGTAAGTAACGCGGAGCGCGTTCACGGCTATGATGGTGGAGGCAAACTGCATGCCTTCGATGGCGATGGCAGCGTCCTCTTGCTGTCGCACCCAGACCTCGATACGGTCATCGTTCATGACATGCATGGCATGGCGAAGGTCGCTCGGCAGACGCTGGGCGCTCAGAAAGTCGGCCGCATCACGCGGTCCGTCTTGTTTGGTTCTAACAACAAGTTGGTAGCGGAGTGCGTCCAGTAGCAGCACCTCGGGTACGCCCCGCTCTCGGGTCGTTTCATCGGCAGCTTCGTACACGTTACGCACCACGTCGTAGTCCTGTAAGTACGTATAGCCTCGGTTACGAGCGTGCATGCGAGCGGTTATCCCGGCTGGATACCTGTCCATATTTTGCTGAATAGCACCACGGAATTCATCATGATTTCTTGGATACCAGACGGAGGCCTGCCACACTTCCTCCATGTATTCTTTGGCCAGTCCCTCAAGGTAGCGTGGGGCGGTTAGTCCTGCATTATCAGCCTGAGCCGGCCAGTCGATATCAAAGCGCGCCTGATACGCCGTTACGACGTCAGCGCCGCACAACAGCTCATCAATAATGTGAGCGGTGGCTGGTTCATTAAGATTCTGCTCATTAATCATATTGTTTCCCTGCCCACCGTTGGATGGATGTATTGTAGCACCATTAGGGTTGCTATTTTTGTGGTTCTCCGACCATATATCTGTCACTCAATCATAAATGAGTGTAATAAATCTGACATCGCGGATGATGAGCAGCCCGTATAGTCTGTCTATTATTGGTAATACAGGAGATACAACATGCTTTGGACAATAATTGCTGTGCTCGTGGTACTATGGTTACTCGGATTTCTCGCGCACGTCGGAGGAGGCTTAATTCATATTTTGCTGGTCATCGCATTGATCGTGCTCATCTACAACTTTGTAGCCGGCAATCGCCGAGTCTAACGAAACCCAAGAACGTCGAAACACACATGCCCTAATCTGGACGTGTGTGCGTTTTGGCGAGCAGCGTGAGGCAACGAATCCTGTGCGCCAGGGTGCGTATGTCCTACGCAGCCGCGTTATTTTGCCAGCGACAAGTACTGTCGAATTTCAGGCTGCAATATATTGCAAATGGGAGTACTCTGTGCCTGCGTGAGCAACAATCTAAGCAGACAGGAGTACAATCATGGATATATTTGCAACAACTATTCTGGGATACACATTCAGCGCCTTATTACTGATACCGTTTATTTTCGTCTGGGTGCTCATCGCCTTGCTCCCGGCAAATATTGCCAGTAACAAGGGTCATAGCTTCTGGGGGTGGTTCCTGTTGAGTCTCTTTTTCTGGTGGATAACCCTATTTGTCGTCTTGCTGATGCCCAACCGGACACAGCCGGCTGCTGCCTCGCCTGCTGCCACATCGACAGACGAACCGTAGTAGCGACGCTAACGAGCTGTGGGTATCGCAGACAGCACTGCACAATACCGGCAATTTTTTGCGGACTGGTTTTTAGTTCATTTCATCGACAGCAGCGACGACTTGCTGGTATTGTGCGGTGGATAATTGGTTCGGATCCCAGCCTCGTTCCATACAGGCCACTGCAAAGCGGTCGGCATGGGATTGCATTTTCGTCAGGTGTGGAGAATCCGACACTTTTGCATCTTCGACGACCACTAGCTCACCGATATGTTGCGCGTCCATTTCGCGCAGAGTTTCCTCGCCCCAGAATCTCCTGATTCCTTCGCGGATGAAGACACGCGTCGCCTTCTGGGCCAGTGCCACACGGGTTTCTAACTCGCTGGTATATGCAGCATCATCCGACTCCTGCATCAACTGGGTTTTGAGTGCTTGGGTTGACTGTTCAAAGAAATTCCACTGCTCTTCAACATAACTTTGGGGGGAGTACATGTGGCGTGTCATCTCCTCAAATAATTCATCGGTCGCAAAGACTTGCTCTGCTGCGACTCCGCGCTCTGCGGCAACCTCCCTCGCTGCGGCAACTTCCCGTTGCAATAGTTCGCCGAGATCCATTTCTTCGCCCACTGTATCAAACATGGCATCAACCTGTGTGGTAACCTGGCTTCTCATTAGAGCCATCATGAGCTCGTTTGGTTCGTGGTTGACGGAAATAAGGTACTGTTCGAGCATCGAATCATCCAGCATGTCATATGCGGACTGACGATAATCGGATGGCGAACCGGATTCGGGATCATCAATATGTCGCAGTAACGCTACCGTGAAGCCAGTCTGCACAGACTGTACGATGTCGGTTGATGGTAATGGTTCGAGTGGCATAACTCGCTCGAGCTGCGCGCGCGTCCATAGTAGTTCGGTCACCTTTCGGCTAGAAACCGCTGCAGCCAACGACAACAGTTCTTCTTGGCGTCCGTCGTACTGTTCTGCAGGCTCTGTCATGGGGCATGATTATACAACCCTGTTGCATAAAAGTACACAATATACCATTTTACTTTGTGCTCACGAGCATGTTCTGTGGCTTTTGGAGGGGAATGACTTGTTGTATAGTGATATGTAGCATATAAGTCCGCACCTTATGCAAGCCCGTCCCGGGGAACACCTTGCCAGCGGCACTGCAGCAGATTTCGGGGACTTTTATTAACAATAATAGGAGTTCTGACGATGTCAAAGATGACAAAAGATGAACAGTTAGACTGGTACGAGCGCTCGCACAAGAATTGGCGTTCGTGGGGTAGCTGGTTCAGCTGGGGTTCACCTGTCGGGCTCGGTCTGTTTTTCATCGAAACAGCCGCCGCCATCTGGATCCTCACCCAGGCGTTCTAACCATAAAACAGCACCCTTCCCGGGTGCTGTTTTAGTTCCAGTCTGTGATGATGAGTCCTTTGCTGTCGCTAAAGATTCACCGCATATTGTCGCAAATAAGAAACAATGTCATAATGTTGTGATAAAATCGAGCCCCTGAGTGATATGAGAAGCGTGTACAAAGATATTGAAATCATGTATTGCCACAATGGGGCACCCATTGAGCTAGATAGCGAAGATCGGCGTCAAAAATGGGAAGGTGCAGCACGTGCTGCTAATGACCAGTGGAAAGAGGCGGCAAAAAACGAAGCTCGGATACTTTCGACAGGCCAGGTCGATAAACCGGATTGGTTTCGAAGTGCTGAACGTTCTGCGCGAAAGTTTGTGCGAGGCTTGGGGCTGGAAGCGTGCCGAGGTGTGCAAGTAAGTCTGATTGATATATCTACTCCAGAACTTCAGGAGGCATCACGACTCGACATGGAATGGGATGCATTTCACTCGCGAAATTTCGGGGTGGTTGTTCGAGATAAGGCCGCTCAGGCAGTCTATGAGAAATCCGGACGCGTCGGTATCGGTCAGTGGTTGTCGCACGAACTAACACATGCTGCACAAATGAGTGGGCCCGCGCTTTATACGAATTTCGTTGATGGAACGTGGCGTGACCACTACAGGACTGGCTTGTCGTTAATGGATGCCGATGACATGTACGGGCAGTTTTTCACAGAGGCTATCGCCGAGTATAACGCAGGCCTTTATGCTCGTAGAGCTGCCCAGGCCGATGAACCGTTGGCTTCGGTGGACGCACTGTCGACTTCTGAATTACCTGAGCACTATACGCTCGCTGCGATTAAAAAAAGTGAACCCGGAGTCAACGGTCCAGATGGCTGGGCAATCGAACTGGTTGCGGCATGGCACGAGCAAATGACTCCCGGCGGCGCGGCCGCATTTATGGGTCACGCGTACGATACATACAGCATCGATGCAGACCGTCGGTTGGCGGGACATCGCGGGTTTCGCTCGCAGCCTTGATAGCCATACAACCTGGCCTGTATAAAGACCTTAGGGATTTACCGTACGGCCGTGAGCATTTTTTGCGAGGACTGGAGCTCGTCCGGTCAGCAGTTGGTGTGGATATCCCAAGCGCCGAACAAGTAGCGTAAAACTTTTTTACTGCCAATCCTTGATCACAAGTTCTTTGCCGCGGCGGGTGACTACGACTTTTTGCTTCTTTTGCCAGCCGAGATATGTCAGTACTGGACGATACTATCTGCGTTAGGCCGTAGGCACTTGTCGGACACCCAGCTGGTCCCAAAAAGTTGGCTCGGCACCGTCTACTACCTGGCCATACACCGAGCCAGGGCCAACGTACGGGAATGTTTCCTGCTCTGCTAGGGTGGCATCAAAAAACGCTGCCAGGCGGCCTGCGTAATCACGAAGTACTCTGTCATCGCGTAGCTCTGGCGCCATCTCAGTGTCAAAGCCAATCGACATAGAGCCATCGGCGTACCACTCCATTTTTGTTATTCCGTGCAGGACGCTCGCGCCGTGACCATGCACTGTTGGCATAGCTTCTACATAATTGTCAGGCAGATTATTGCCAGGCTTGATGCCAACGTATCGAAATCCATCGGTGGCCGCTACTACCATCCTTCTGTTTGGCGCTTCGCTCATGTGTCTCTCCTCCTAGTTTGGAAAGTATTATTTATCCAATTCTTGCATTTAGCAAGCATGAGCCAGATACGCTACTGCCATCTTTGATGATGAGTTCTTTGCCGCGGCGGGTTACGACGACTTTTTGCTTCTTTTGCCAGCCTAGTTCGGCGATGAGTTCTTTTGGTAGGGTTACCATGTAGCTCTGTCCGTTTTCGCCGGTTCGTTGCAGTTTTCGTACGTTTTTGTCACTAAGGTCTGCTCTGCCCATGGTGTGATTCCCCTCTGTTATATTACGGACTTATATAATTAATTATATAAGTCGGCGCAACAGTTGTCTGGGTTGTTTGCCTAGGCGGTTTGTTGTGTTTCGGGCGCTCTGGCGCGCGTCGCTTCTTGTAGTAGTTGGGCAAGCTCTTCGCTGGCGTGGGGGTCACGTAGTATGCCGCCTAGCGTCATCTCTCCCAGATGCGAAGCAGCTTCGGGACGAGCTAAGACTTCCGCTGCTACCTCGCTCTCGGTGAATAATTCATACGGATGACAGCCAGTAATTGCCGTTGTGCCGATGGGTGGTGTCTCTGGGTCCTCCCAACGTTGTATTCCCGCCAGGCCAGTGCCGTATGAGACAGGCTCTGCCCATACACTTGCCTTCTTTGTGATAGGGTCACCACTCTGGGGGAATAAGTGATTTTCTCCCTCGGCCAGGTAAACTACGTCACCTTGCCGTAATCTTGTGTACAATGCGCTATCCAATGATTTTTCTGCCATTTCATTATTAAATCACGAACTAGGCAACATCACAACGTTGGTGCGTTGTAGCTTGCGGACGTGTTGGTCGCCGGTTTTTCGTAATGCCATCTGTTAATTCCCCCTGCTGTTACGAACTTATATAATCGATTATATAAGTCTATGCAATGCATGACGAGTCAGCTGTAGTATCCCGCGCAATGTTATGAGGGGTCGGGGGGTGTGTCAAAGTCGGGGACGGTGTCGGGTATCTCTGGCCTGCCTTCGGCAAAGTAGCGAATGGCTTGGTGGACATAACGTCCTCTGTGCTGAATGCCGCATAACTCAGCAGCACGCTCTGCTCGCGCCGCTTCCTGCTTGCCGACTATCAGAATCATAAAACCCTGCCCCCACGCATCCGCCTCGAACAAATCCAACATTTCCACGCGAGTCGGCTCAGACGACTCGACGATATTTTTTGTCTCATCATCAGGCTGCTCGAGCAGTAGATACTCAAAGTCACTGTCGTCTGGCGCAATCACAACCTCATCGAGAATTTTGCTAGTAACCAGCTGCAAGGCGTGCCGCATTACATCCTCATCGCTCCTGAATCGCAGTTCGGTGCGCCGACTGTCTATTTGCCTCATCAACTCATCATCAATCGGTACTGCTATGCCTTCGGCTCCGTTGCTAGAATATGCCATAATGACGATACTATAACCGAATAGTTACAAATTGCAAATGGCATCGCATGTGGTCTAGCTGGGCTGTGGGGGTGTGGTGGCGCGGTCCTGGATGGCGGCCTGCAATAGTTCGGCCAATTCTCTGTTGGTTGATACGTCCATGAGGATGCTACGCAGACTCATTTCACCCAGGTGTTCGTGCGTAGCCTGGCGGCTCTCGATTTCGTCGGCCACCTCTGATTCGGTGAACAGTTCGCTGGCGTCAAAGACCGTGCTGATGCCAGCTCTGACCGGTGGTGAATACAAGTTCACCCAGCGTTTGACCACCACGTAGTGAGCGCCGTTCTGGCAATCCTGGATCACGGTGGCTTTTTTGGTCAGCAGGCGCCCCTGGTCGGGGCGGTGAGGGTCATGCCCCTCTACCAAATAGACAACGTCGCCCGTCGCCAGCCTGTCGTCATAATATCTCTGTTGCACTCGCTCCGTCATGGCGATATTTAATCATGAACCACCCCTGCGCGAAACATCTGCTCGCTAGAGTTTGCGGGTGTGAAACTATATCCCTTCGATGAATGTTTCTATGAAGTCTTTGATTCGGGTTGTGATGCGTTTTAGTATGCTTTCGCGCTTCAGGATGCTTGGCTGTTCGACAAGTACATCGCCCAGGTCGTGCTTTCGCGGCAAGCGCCCGGTCGATACGTAGTGGTCGAGCAATATTTGCGTTTTCTCGGCGTCGAGCCCTTCTTCGTGGCACATCGCGCTGGAAGGCGCTGACTTGCTCTTCGCTGACGAATTCTGCCCATTCGCCTTCTACATCGCTGGCATTGGTCAGGTGCTGGCACGTTCGAATCAATAAACTTCTCTATCAGTTCGCGTTTACTGCGCAGCTCTGCGGTGTTTGCCATGGTGTCGCTCACTAGTCTTCTTGAGTTCGATTTGTTTCTCTTCATCGGCGCCGACCATGCGGGCGATCAGGCGGAGTATGTAGCTGACGTTTATTTCGTCACGTCGTGTCAGCTCCAGCTCGAAGTCAATGTCATCAAGATAGAGACTTTTTCTTTTTCGTGCTCGCGTACTTTACTTTATCGTAGATGTCCAGATACTTACCTTTGTAATTTTCGAGGGTTTGTTCGTCGATATTCAGGTCTGCGAAGTCAAATTCCGCAAACGACACCACAACATTACGCAGACGTAGCACATAGCGGAACGCTTCCACGAACGCTTTCTCGGCATCTTCATCTGCACGCATCGACAGCCTGCGGGTCTGCCGCAATACTGCACGTAGCTCCCGACGGCTTCGTTAAATTGCCGTACATATTCGCCGATATGGCTGCAAGAATATATCTTCTTTGGCGTCTTTGTTAGCAAATAGCTCCAGCGCGTCGTCTGTGGCAGTTTTGAGGTTGCGGAAACGACGATGTTACCTTGCGACTTGGTCTCGTTCAGTATGCGATTGGTGCGTGAGTACGCCTGCAATAGGCCGTGATAGCGTAGATTTTTATCGACATACAGCGTATTGAGCGTTTTGCTGTCGAAACCAGTCAGGAACATATTCACCACCAGCAGCAGGTCGATCTCGCGAGCCTTTACGCGGTCGGCAATATTGCGGTAGTAGTTGTAGAAGCTGTCGCTATCGCTAGTGCTGTAGCTGGTGCCAAACATTTGGTTGTAGTCGCCGATGTAGCTTCGAGCTTGTCGCGCGAATGTTGGTTGACACCCTCAAATAGATTCAGCTGCGGATCATCGTCGAGCATGCCATCGGCATCGTTGTCGTCTTCATTTGCTGCGTAGCTAAAGATAGTTGCGACACGTAGGTCGTGCTCGCCGGCCAGTTTTTTGCGCCGGAAAATTTCGTAGTACTTAGTCAGCGTAGCCACGTTACTCACGGCCAATATTGCGGTAAAGTCGCGCGAATGTGTTTTGTTACTGTGATTGGCGATGATAAAATCTACGATATTTTCCAGCCGCTCGGGCGATTCCATCGCTTCTTTGATATCAATCGCTTCAACATCGGTGTCGATATCTTCGCGGCCGTCTTTAAACTTGAAGCCTTTGTAGTACTCCACGCTAAACTTCAGCACGTTTTCGTCACGGATGGCATCGGTGATGACGTACTTGTGCAGACATTCGCCAAACAGATCTTTGGTGGTACGTTTGCCCAGTGCATTGCTGCCGGCGTTTTCGGCAAAGATCGGCGTGCCAGTAAAGCCAAACAGTCTGTGATTGGTAAAGTATTCGGTGATGCGCTTGTGCGTTTCACCAAACTGGCTGCGGTGACATTCGTCAAAGATAAAGACAATCTTTTTGTCTTTGTGCTGCTCCATCTTCAGCGCATGGCGGTCACTGCTGATGGCATTGTTGAGCTTTTGGATGGTGGTGACTATCAGCTTGTTGTCTGGGTCGGTGAATTGCTTCACCAAGTTGTTGGTGTTTGTCGGTGGCGTCAACGCTGCCTTCTTTGAAGCTGTTGAACTCGCGGATGGTTTGGTTGTCTAGGTCGTTGCGGTCCACCACAAAGACGACTTTGTGCACGTCTGGGCTCTCGCAGATGATCTGGCTAGCCTTGAAACTCGTCAGGGTTTTACCGCTGCCGGTTGTGTGCCAAATGTAGCCGCCCTTGCGCTTCGTTTCTCACCTTGTCTACGATCGCTTCTACGGCGTAGTACTGGTATGGCCGCAGCGCCAGCAGCGTCTTGTCGGTCGTCAGCACCATGTACTTTGGTGATCATTTTGGCCAGGTGGCATTTTTCTAGGAATTCGCGGGTGAAATCCTCGAGCTCGGTGATCTTTCTTGTTGTCTTTGTCCGCCCAGAAGCTGGTGAATTTGAACGATTCTTTCTTGGTGTTGCTATAGCCGACCGTGTTTGCGTAGTACTTGGTGTTGCCGCCATTACTGATGACAAATAGCTGCACGAATTGATACAAGCCGTACTGACGACGCAAAGCTAGTGGCGGCGGTAGCGGTTGACTTGGTTAAAGGCTTCCTTCAGCTCGATACCGCGGCGCTTTAGCTCTATCTGTACCAGCGGCAAGCCGTTGACCAGAATCGTTACATCGTAGCGGTTTTTGTAGCTGCCTTCTTGTGTAACTTGGTTGGTCACCTGGAAGCGGTTTTGGCACCACTTGGTCATATTCAGGAATTCAATGTTTTTGTGCGTGCCATCGTCTCGCGCCAGGCTCATTTTGTCGCGCAGAGTCTGGGCGCGATCATACACACCGCCTTTGTTCAGGTGATTCAGTATTCGTTCAAATTCACTGTCGCTAAATTTTGTATCGTTATGTAGCTCCAATTGCGTGCGTAGGTTTGCGACCATCTCAGCTTCATCAGCAATCTGCACACGCTCATAGCCCATGCCGACCAGCTGGTCGATGAGGTTATTTTCTAGTACTTGCTCGGATTGAGTTGTCATGGGGCTATATCTTTTCGGTTCCGGCATAATACAGTTCCTTCATTGTTATTGGCTAGAAACTACCGAGAAATATTACGCACAACACATCTACATATTTGTTGGAGTTTGGGAGGGAAAATCAATGGGCGTTCACGCATGATAGCAAGCACCTGGAAGTTTGCACAGCCGCTGAAGCAGTCGTGCCAAAGAGGTGTTTCACGTCTTTTGCTTGGATGATAACCTTCTCCATTGCAATCTTCAGGAATACGGACGTTCGAATTTATATTTTTATCAGCGTGAGGCTTTTTTTAATACTGCGTAAGACGCGAGCACGTGAATTTTTTATTAAGATATCGCTTCATTAATTTTTATGACATCCGCAGCGTAGATGCCCAGATTCTCGTTCTCAACATGTCAGACATCGCTAGTTCAATAGACGTACGATGCATCAGGAAATAAAGCACTAACCCTGTACCGAAATTTATCACTCATGTGCTTGCGACCATTAATCAGGCAGTAAGTAAGTCTGCCGGTGGCATAGTGCCGCTCGCGGCAAGCTTCAGCGCTTTGCGAACTAGGCGTATATCTATTGTACTGCGTTATATTTAAAGTGATATTGAGCCCATCATATTGTTTTTTTATACGACGTGGAGCGGACCGGCTTAACCATGTATGCTTCGACTGTTGATGTCCAGGTGCTCAACTGACATCAAGGTTTTGCTAAGCCAAGATCTCTGTCAGCCGAGTACTTCAATCCGAACGTGGCCAATAAATGACCTACTCCCCAGTGTAAGGTTCAAATTTGCACGATTGCCTTGTCGTGCCGTCATCTCGCCTCTTGACTGCACGATGAAAGTGGACACGCTAAACTCATTCATGAGCAACTTTAGAGGCATATAGAGATCAACCGTTACCAAGGATGTCTGACCCCCGCCTATTATTCTTGGCATCAATCCAGTTCAGTTTCACTTTTGTGACCGCTAAGTGTTGGGCGAAAGTCGCCAGACTCAGTCTGTTAAAAACAGTATTGGAAAACAAATTCGATAGCCTACATTCTTGAAGTAGAAAGGGAGATCTTTCCCGCAATACCGGCATTTAGTCGCAATGATATCGGGTTTAAAGACTCACAGAAGCCTCAAGTATTGACCGGTTTGAACCTATCGATTTACACAAACATCCTTTGGAGGAGGGATTTTTTGAATTTTCTGGCGGCGGCTAGTTTGGTTTCCTCTAGTATGATTTTGCCATCCAGCGAAGTTAAGCAGTCGGCAATTTTCTGCTGTTCTTGAATCGAAGGCGCCGGTACGTCACATTTCGTGAAGCAGTCCATTCTGAGCGACTTAAACGGTGCTACCAACGGCATATCTTAGGAAGTGATTGTTCTGAGTCAGCATGTAGTAATACAAAAATTTCATGAGCATATCTTTTACGTCAAACACTGCGTAAGCTCTTTGGTGAAGACCATATTTACCCTTGAAATACCTTGGCAAAAATTCTAGAACCATTCACCACCATAGATTATGGCTTCGTTATCGAAGCTGTATTTGTCATACTTTTTAATATCTACGGATCTATCAAAAAATCGGTTGTATATTTCGACCTTCGGCACTACCCCGCATCTTCAAACATTTAAGTTTCGCGTTTTAATTGGTGAGCAAATTCAAACCGAATTTCTTTTCTGCCAGGCTGGGTAATCGTTGCCGT
The DNA here is from genome assembly GCA_963730375.1 of uncultured Candidatus Saccharibacteria bacterium. Lineage (GTDB taxonomy): Bacteria > Patescibacteriota > Saccharimonadia > Saccharimonadales > UBA4665 > UBA6224. Next base: position 38,176 of record CAVSRJ010000004.1, read on the forward strand.
TTTTGTCTTTGAAGCGGATTTGCTGGGTGAAGATTTTTTGCATGACGCCTTTTTTGTATTGCTTCAGCAGCTCCACTTTTTTCTCAATCGCAGCCACCCGCTCATCCACCACCGTCAAAAACCCCGCAATTTTTTCCTGCTCAGACGCGGAAGGCAATACAACCTGGATTTTTTTCACAACCGCGGCGTTTAGCTTAGGCTGAGTCGTACCGTTATTATAGTTGTCGTACCTTAGCCACTCGAGATAGGTGGCTACAAAAACGTTGGAGTCATGAGCCTTCATGATATGTGCATGATTATTCAGCCAGAACTTACCTCTAGCAATAAACGCTACAGGCGTACTTCGCATTAAGATATTTGCGCCGTCTTCGGCGAGCAAAACATACTCACCGTCAAAGATATAATTGTTTACATAGTCAATGACTCCTGATGCGCCGTAGTAGGGGTAATTCCCTTGCATAGCCTGACGCTCGGCAGATTCGATGGGTATACGCTTTCCGTCAAAAAAATCTGCAATATCGCCAAGCTTTTTAACATGCCATTCATCAGTAAATTCAGGAAAACGGAGGCTCGGCATTTTTTCTTGCCTCTGCTTCTCGAGTTTTCGGCTCGAATAGCTGTAGGCCAGTCATTTTTTTACCCCTTTTTTGTCTCTCTCCTCGATGGCTTTTTTCTTTGAATCAGGGATCTTGTTATAAATTTCTTGGATCTGGCGCGGCTCAGTGATCATTGTTTCGGCAATTTTATTAAGTAGGCGGAAAGAGACTGCGCGGTTGCTGGATCGTCACGTAAGTCAATCTGGCCAGGATGAACAGACTCATTTCCGATTACGCGTAGGACATCAAGCGCCTTCTGAATCGTCGGAGAAAGCCCTTTTGCAACAAGACTACCTATGTCTGTATTTATATCTTTGCCCGGCTCGCCTAATTGCTTACATAGTTTCTACCGGCAAGGCGAAGTAGTGCGGCTGAACCTCTCGGAGATTTATGCAGTATTGAAGCAGCTTCCAAATAGTCCTTTTTGATATCTTCTTTCAAATCATCGTTTGGCTGATCGATACCTACATCTTCAGGGTATATCATCAATTCTTCATACCATATCGAATACTTAAAGCAATGGCTGCAGAAGCTGAACTCTACCTGCTCCACCGAAGTCATAAGGGTGAGTCTCAGTCCATGGTTGCTATAGCATATGCATCGCAATAGGGGCAATTAAAGGACCGACTTTTTGTACGCGGTGTTTCATAATGGTGCTGTTGCCATAAAATTAAAACGGCGAGTCGATGCCGAGCTCCTTGGTGTATTCTGCTATCTTTTTGTCGAGCTCAGCGAGTCTGCGTCGAGCTTGCGGATTTCGGCCACGACTTCGTCTAGGTCAATTTCGGCTTCTTCCTCAAACGTATCGACATAGCGTGGGATGTTTAGGTTGTAGTCGTTTTCTTTAATCTCATCCAGCTGGCGACGTGGCTGTATTTGTCCTCGCTGGTTCGCTGCTGGTACGTTTCGATGATTTTGTCGATGTCGCTCGGGCGTAGGCGGTTTTGGTTCTTGCCCTTTTCGAAGTGCTTGCTGGCGTCGATGAATAGCACTTCTTTGTCGCTGCCACGGCATTTCTTGAACACCAAGATACAGGCTGGGATGCTGGTGCCAAAGAATAGGTTAGGCGGTAGGCCGATGACTGCATCGAGATAGTTCTTGTCTTCGATCAAGAACTTGCGGATGTGGCCTTCGGCTGCTCCGCGGAATAGTACACCGTGCGGCATGACGACAGCCATAGTGCCATTGTCGTCGAGCTGGTAGACCATGTGCTGGATGAAAGCGTAGTCGGCTTTGCTGCTTGGCGCGAGCTTGCCATACTGTGCGAAACGTTCGTCGCTGAGATGGATCGGATTGGCGGACCAGTTGGCGCTAAATGGCGGATTGGCTACAACGGCCTCGAAGCGATGTTCGGCATGCTGCGGGTGCTCCAATGTGTCTTCTTGCTTGATGTCGAAGTCGCTGAAGTGCACGTCGTGCAGGATCATGTTCATGCGCGCGAGGTTGTAGGTGGTGTTGTTCATCTCTTGGCCAAAGAAGCGGTCAACTTTGGCGTATTTGGAAATACGAAGCAGCAACGAGCCAGAGCCACAAGCTGGGTCGTAGACACTCTTGAGCTCTTTTTTGCCGCTGGTGACGATGCGCGCAAGGATCTGGCTGACTTCTTGTGGGGTGTAGAATTCGCCGGCTTTTTTGCCCGCGCCACTCGCGAACTGGCCGATGAGATATTCGTATGCATCGCCAAGGATGTCGATCTGGCTGTTTTCGAGCTGGAAGTCGATCTTGTCGAGGTGCAGTAGAACTTTGCTGATGAGCTCGTTGCGCTGGCTGACGGTCTTGCCGAGGCGGCTGGCATTGAGATCGAGCTCGCTAAACAGCTGCTCGAAGTCTTCTTCGCTGTCTGTGCCCATGGTGCTCTGCTCGATACTGTTCATGATGCGCTCGAGATCTTCGTTGAGATTCTCGTTGGTCGGGCCAGTCTGCGCTACATGGTGAAATAGCTCGTTTGGCGCCAGGAAATAGCCGAGCTTATCAAGCGTAGCGTGCGGATCGCCTCGACATAGTCGCCCTTGTCGATAGATCTTGCTCGTATGTCAGGCCATCTGGGCTGAGAAGCTTGTTGGCCTCGATCTCGATCTTTTCAGATAGATATTTGTAGAAGATAAAGCCAAGGATATAGTCGCGAAATTCGTCCGCATCCATCTTGCCACGGAGCTCGTTGGCGATATTCCAGAGTTGGGTTTGTAGCTGCTTTTTCTGATCTTCGGACATGTTCTGTATAGCCTCTCGGTAAACTGTTACCCCTAGTTTACTCCAATCCAATCTGTTTTTGAACTGGTGGGCTACTGTTGGTCGGCTTCGGCCGGCATATGCGTGAAGACGATATGGCCGATGTGGCCACTTTCTAGCTGGATGTCGCGCTCGTGGCTGCCGCCCATGTCGATGACCTCGTCAGGACCTTGGTGCAAAAAAGCCTCGGCTGTAATAATGCGTGCTCGACCAATGTCCACGTGGCTTGGATTGGCAAAATCATACACCTCACCGCCGCTGTCGTCTGGGTGGCATCCTACTACGACGACATGCCGTTCGCCACTGCTGAAATCTGAAAAGCTGCCCATAGCGCCCGGCTGGATATGGCCAAGGACTCGGCGACTCGCCTCGTCCTCGACGTTCCGTTGAAAAGCTACCTCAATAGTCATAGTGCGCAAACTATACCACTTTCTTGTCAGTTTTGCATTTATTTGAGGAGGGGCCAGTAGCGCAGCTGGCGCTGGCAGACGTCGGCGAACGTGTCCGGGTCCAGGCCGTGCTTGGTGGCGATGTGGTGGAGTTTGTGTAGCTTGCGGGGGTTGCGGACCTCGCGCACGGTGTACGTCGCGCCGGAGCGTCGGGCGGCCGTGTAGAAGAATAAAAACCGCAGCGTGTGCTTCGGGAAACATGTAGAGGCTGCCGTAGATGAACCGGGTCCTGCTGATGGGCGACGGCACGGCGTAGCCGTTCCAGCGGGCGCGGGTGACGCCGTAGACGACGTCGGCATACTCGCTCCAGCGATTAATGAGTCCCCGCTCTGCCTGCAGCTCGGCGAACTCTTCGGCCATGTAGCGCTCGTGCCAGGCTTTGTCGCGGTGCGGCATATCGAGCAGGTTGTGCCAGCGGCGATACACTATCATGCTATGACAATAGCACCACCAGCGGTTACTGGTCGAATGCGCTGGTGTCGTGCAGGGTGTACTAACGCAGATCCATGCGGGTGAGCGAATCTGGCGAGTTGCTAAAGCCCTGCTCGATGATAGCGGCTGCTGGATGGCGGTTGGTGGGCGACAGTTCGGTGTACAGGTAGCGGATGCCCATCTCCCCGACAATGTTCATGCGCCGGTTGAAAATAGCGGTGCCGATACCCTGCTGTCGGTGGTCGGGATGCACGTATAAAGTCACACAGGACGGCATGGCGGGCGTTGCCTGCTAGAAAGCCGATGCCGACGAGCTCTTTGTTACTGATGCGGCGCACGCCAACGGTGGCGATTGATTCATCAATAACTCGGTCCCAGAGGGTGGCGTCGCGCTCAGTGCCCCACTCACCAGCGTCGCGCAAATGCACTACTTCTTCACCGATAACATCGCTGTCGAACTCGTAGCCGTCGGGCAACTTTTCTGATAAAGTCATAGTATTATAATACAACAATACGCTAACAAAATGCAATGCTTCACGGATAGGATGAGGCTAGTCGAGACTTCGGAGGCGAAATCCGTCCGGAAGGTCAGACGAGTCGTCAAGGCCGGAAAATTGTGCAGCGAAGTACTCTTCGTTGGCGGCTTCTTCGATCGTGGCGAGACATAGTGACATAACGATACGCGGCAAATGCTGGCGCTTGGTGGCCTGTCGCGAGATTCTGTCTGACATGTCAAAGACTATGTCGCGGGTGGCGGGTTTGTCGAAGGCGTTGATGGCTCGCTCGGCTCTCGCTATGAGATCCCTGCGCACGACTATAACATCGCCGCCTTGTGGAATGACTTCATCTGTTGGAAATGGGGTGCGCTGGCCATCGGGAAGCCCCTGCGCTAGATCTGCAATCCGCCAGGCGACGACTAACCCCTTGAAGGCCATTTTTCTGTTGAACTTATCTGAGGCAATCGCTGGAAACGCTGTCTGTAGTATGTCATCGCTAAGTTTCGGGTAGATACCTTCGTCTTGTTCGACGATTTCCCTGACACCAAAGGTGTTGTTCATGCCTAGTTCGCTGCGTAGGGTTTCGCGTATCTCGTCATGGCGAGCGGCGATGCCTGCTTCGAGCGATACGTATTGTAGTGGGGATGGTGCTGATTCTGACATATATCGAGTGTACACCCTCTGTCCAGAACAGAAAGTGCCTGTGCTTGTATCTGGTCATACTATTGTTATCCGGTGTGCCAGATATCGAACATCCGATTAGCTAACTGTTTCGCGGACGTCTGCGCACCCCATGACTAATTACTAGCTGGGGACTACCACATTGTTAGAATTGGATTTAATCCTTGTTGAGATATTTGCCAGCGACACTGAGGGCAAATGACGGCAATATGACAAATACCGTCACCTGCAGCATTCGCTGTAATACTTCGTTGAGACTGGACGGTTCATGGCCGTTGGCAGGCAGAGTCAGTACCAATAAAATGCCGACGATACCGAACGTCACTGAGGCGATGATGAATACACGGGTAGCTATACGTTGCATATCTACAGCATAGCACTAATTACGTGCTAGTGAGGCTACGTAACAGTTTCGCGAACGTCGGTGCAATCCATGACTAACTGAATGCCGGCGGCTGCTCCATAGCGTACGGATGGTGCCCATTTGACATACCCCTCGGCGACTTCATCCAATATCTCGATGGTGTATGGCATGGTATCTACTAACATTCCGGAAGCCTGCAGTATACATCCTTCTAATGCTTTGCGCGGTAGCGGACGGCCGACATGTAGATACCTAGGACGATGAGCCACAGCGTCTGCGGATAGCCAGCCAGGCGCTCCATGCCACCGGCGCCGAAGCCGAGGTAGATGCCGAATACGAACAACACAAATGCCGCGGTGGCTACGACGCCGGATATCAGCGTGTAGATGCGGAAGCCGCGACGAACCTGGCGGAGTGCCAGTGACAAGATAATCATCGCTACATTGCCGACGCCCAGAGCCAGGAACGCTCCAATAGCATGGAGGCTGCTGACGGTGTTCTCTGGAAACGCCCCGACGAGTATGGCGCCGACACCGGCGGCTGCCATCATACTGAAGCCGATAAGCGAGCTGCGACTACGCTGAAACATCTGGTAGATTAGTAACGAACCCAGCGCCATGGTGAGACCCAACATGATGAATGAGCCGTTCATGAGTGAGTGCTGCGGCGAGCAGACCACTCGGTCGGCATAGGGCCCGCATGCGGTGTTGCCCAGGTCACTAATAACATTGCGCGTCCAGCTGTAGGCGGGCGACGTCCAGGCGGCGGCTGCCACCAGCTGTGCCAGGAAATACTGGATGCTGAGTATCCAGACGATGGGCCCGACAAAGGGATACTGATTGGTAAAGACGGCCACGCGCCGCATGGGATGCATCATGCCACCATGATAGCACTCGCAAAGTGCCACGAACCGTACATAACGCTACTCAACTGACAGCTGTTTGACCCAGTTGCCGTCGGGAAGCTGCTGGTAGTCCATGCGCTCGGCGACCGCGTCGTAACTGCCGTGGCCGTACTTGCGCGCCTTTGGCCACAAATTGTGTACGTGTCCCTGGACGCCGACCGTATCTATACCAAGCTCAACGGCGACAGTTTCCCACGAGTTAACGAGCGTCCGTCTCCAGTCGAGGCCATTGTGCAGGCCGGTACTGTAATATTCACTCTTAGTACTCTTGTCCTTGCGTACGTTCGTGACGTCTTGGAGTTGTCTGATAATGAGCTGGCCAGCGTCATTGATGCCCGCTCCGGCAACTGCGATGACATGGCTGCCGTACGTCAGCCCGATACCATGTTGTGTGTCCAGATACGGCACTGACCCAGAGCGATATGAGCATGTTATCCCGGGAGGGAGCTCTACGCTAGCACCTGCTGTCGATAATGTACGAAAACTACCGCGGCCATAAAGCCCCATTATGGGGATTAGATTAAATAATTCAGCATAACGGATTGTACCGTCACGCATGTTGCTCGGAACCATAACCGCATTGGGGTTGAGTCGCTCGATGATATCGGGAAGCTGTTGCTCCAGCCGGTGCTCGAGTGGGTGTCGCTGACTGCCATAGATCTGGACCTCTGTCTGAATAGAGACGTCTGTGCTGGGTTGCTGCTGGAGAGGAAGATCATCGCTATGGAGATTAGCTTCCAGCTCGTCGATCTCAGCTCGCTCGAGTCGGTCGTCGTCGCTATCGTATAGGGCTCCGTATGGGTTGTCGGCAGCATACCCCTCCTCTACCCCGCTACGGCGGCGAGCATGCTGCAACTCCGCAAACTTTGTGGCAAACTGTGCTGATTGGTCGGTATCTTTGGCCGGTTCTACCGTGCCGGAATCAATATCAGCAAATGGATAGGGGCTAGCCTCATAACTCATGGTGCATAACTATATAACTAATTTGAATGTACGTAAACAATCCTGGAAATTTGCTGCGCCACTCGCTGACTACAGGTTGGGGTTAGAATCGGGACGAAGTTTGTTGGTGTCCGATTTATTTGGTTGTTGTCGATGTAGTGCGCCCAAATACCTGACAGCCTGATACGCAAACCGGCCGCGACCGTCAATACCACAGAGTTCTGCGGCGCAGCCGGCCCGACCGAGATCATAGGCACGGACTTGTAAATCGATGTTCTCGTCCGTCCAGTACTCGGGCGCATATGGGTCAAGTATGGTGACGCGTGGTGGCTTGGATGCGATGGCCTCGTCTAGCATACGAAACGTGGGTTTGTCTGCACGTAAATACTCCCAGTCGGCTGTGCCGGGCGTGAGGTCTACCTCTGAAAAAACCCTAGTGGTGACTTGGGCGAGTGCCGTCTGGACGACTTCGTTGATGCTATGTAGCTGACGTTCTGCCCGCAACTGCTGCAGTTCAGCTACGAAGGGGTCATCTATGGGCAGCGGGAACGACTTTAGTTCTGGAGATATCTCGAAAGCCATAGTGTATATTTATAGCATATGTAGTGAAATTGTCAAACATCTGCGCTGTTCAGTAGAGCGCTATCGAGCCGGCAGCTCTGCAAACTCATGGGGTGAGATGGTGCAATACGGCAAAGGCAGTGGCAATTGACACGTCTCACCAGTAGCGTATGCGTACGTCAGCATGGTAGTAACCGCGTCACTGCCCAGTGCATCGAGCGTGGGCTGCTCCTGTGGCAACGTCTGGAAGGAGAAAATACCGCGCACCTCATGCACGTGGTCACTGTGGGGATCGCGATACAAGCGTGACTCGACACCGCTGCCTGTTTCAATCAGTAGACCATCATTCGTAACGCCGTAGTATCTATCGAATTCGCACGAGGAGTCCAGTGCAGTGTCCGGATAATGTGCAAACAAGATGGCGCGTCCGACTGATTCGAAACCTGTGGTCTGGACGTAGCCGCTCCGAGCGAAGCTGCTATGAGGCACTCGATCCGTCGGCGTCGAACCATAGGATACCTGACGCCACAATCGTTGACGTGGTGCTCGTCCCCCGCGAACGGCTGTGTATGTTTCCCTGCCTAGGTTGCGGAGTTCGTGTGCTATGCGACCCTGTTCTACTTGCTGACGAAGCCGGGCCGCAAGACCGGTCGCCTGCGCCAGCTGGTGTGCACGAAGGAGCTGGTCGTGCTCCTGGGCAACTTCGGGAGCACGGCGACGTATTTCGGTTCGGCGCTGGTCGGCAATGTCTATTGGTATACTAACTTGTTCAGATAAATTCATCATACCTCGGTACACTAATCGGATTATTATCTCCAATATGCTGCAAAAACACAAGTAGCACTGGTGTCAAAAAAGTGTTACCACACGGTTGTTATGAGCGTTAGTTCGATTCGGGGGATTGCCGGTTCTGATAAAAACTTTCCCAATGGGCTAGATCAACCATCATGGAGTCAAAGGTTCCGGCCATGGCCGCGTAGCCTCGTGCGGCCGCTCGTTCGTGTTCGTCATGAGTCGAGGTCGAGACGGTCGCGCACAACATGGCGATGGCTAGATTGACCGCAGTTCCCTCTGCTCTGGGCAAATCGCGGTAGGCATCGTCCAGTGACTCTTGATATGCAACGATGTTTTTTGCAGGTGTACCGTGCCAGCCTACGCCAGCGGCTATGGTGGGGCGAGCCTCCGAGTGCAGGATTTGCCTGCGCAAACTCTGTTGCAGTGGCAAGTGCGTACTTATCGCCAGCAGCCCTCCGTAGTGATATGACTTCATCCGAGGATCTTCAAAGGCTTTTTTGGTATCTACTTCCCCAATTGATTCTAGCTGGCGGAGCCACAATAACCCGGTATCATCGAGAAAGGTCTTTCCCAAGTGCGTGTCATTGTAGGCAGCACCCAGTTTTGTTTCGACATATTTGCGAAACGAGAGCTCTGTCAGTCTGGCAGATTTCATAACATTGGATATTCTGGTTGGCGCGTCGATTTGTATCTGGCCCTCGTTGCGGGGCCCTTCATGCTCTGTCATGCGACTAGTATGCCTCCATCTGAGGATATGTCAAGCAAACCACTTACTTCAGCAGCTGTGCGAGTTCGTCATCGAGTGAAGCGCTGACGGTTTCAACAAATCGGTGCCGTGCCCCATCCTCCAAGTGCATAAAACACAGACCAACCGCTGTTTGTGCCAGTGCACCGTAGTCTCCACTGGAATCAATACGAGGCAATTGCTCAGCAAATATGCGGTACGTAGCCGGACGGTCGATAAAATAACCATACCCCATGCCATGCAACCGTCCGATGTAAGATGCTTCGGTTTCGTCGTCGTGCGGTCGAGCCAGAGTCATATTGCTGCCCAGGACGGAGTTCATCATGTTGGTTGTCCTGAAGGCAAACGAAAAGCCGTCAAACGCTACCGTGCGCGCTTCGGCATCATCGGGGTGAAAACTTTTGGCGATTAGGTCGCTATAGGAGATGATTTTGCCGCCTAGCAGCTGGGCTAGCTCTGGCAGGTAAAATGTTCCAAGTTCGGCATGGGTTCTGGCCAGCTCGTCGTTAAGATCCTTTTCATGCTGCATGGCCTGAGTTTCGACGGAAAGTTCTTCGACCGGTATACGCTGAAATGGTGGCATGAGTTAGGGCTCGCTCCGTTGCTCGCTTTTATAGCATGCCATTATGACATGAAGAATATGTGCGTCAAACGTTTGCCGTTATCGTTTCGTGTCATGCTCATGTTGCAGTAGCTTCCTAACAGAGCGACCTGGCGATTACCTGGAAGTTAGCATGCTTCGGGAGTTCCCGGGAATCGCAGCTGCTCGGCGACCTCGTCAGAGATTTCGCCGTACAGCTCGGGTCGCTGTCCCGGACACTTTCCATTGACACATTTCTGGCCGAGTAACGTAACTAAATCGCCCAATGAACGTGCCGAGCGGTCAACATCGGCGAGGCTGTCGAAAAGTAGTTTGTCTGTTTCAAGTTGGTCGGGCACCGGGCACGTGGAGCAGTCCTGGGTGCACTCGTCGGTATCGTACCCGATAGGGACGGTGGAGGAAACGATACGGTATCCGTCGTGGGTCATACCTCTACCCTATCATCATTCGCGTGGTATGTTCAATTAACCCCTGTATCGGTGATGGGTATCACAGCCTGGGCTATGGCGCTGCTGATACAATGAACTTGTAACATTCCCAAAGGAAATATCTATGATATTACAAGATAAAGTATTCGTGGTGAGTGGCGCTGGCGGTGGCATAGGCGGCGAAGTGGTAAAAGCGCTACTGGCACGTGGTGCCAAGGTTGCGGCGGTAGATCTGCGAGACGAAGCACTGCAGGCGCTGAAAGCCAGCCTGGGTGACGGAGCGGCAGTGTCGCTCCATGCTCTCGACATCAGTGACCGTGAGGTGGTGACTGCCCTGCCCGATGCAGTCGTGCAGGCGCACGGTCATGTCGATGGATTACTAAACAATGCCGGTATAGTACAGCCATTTGTACGGGTCAATGACTTGAACTACGACGCGATTGAGCGTGTGATGAATGTGAACTTTTACGGTACGTTGTACATGACGAAGGCGTTTTTGCCTCATTTGCTGGAGCGCCCAGAAGCGTATCTGATGAATGTCTCCAGCATGGGCGGCTTTTTGCCAGTGCCCGGCCAGAGTGTGTATGGCGCCAGCAAGGCGGCAGTCAAGCTACTCACTGAGGGGTTGTACGCTGAACTGCTCAATACAAATGTCCATGTCAGTGTGGTGTTCCCCGGGGCAACAGCGACAGACATCACACAGAACTCTGGGGTGGATGCGCCAGGCGGAGTAGATGTGGACGCGAGCAAATTCCCGATGCTATCTGCCGAAAAGGCTGCAAAAATCATCGTAGATGGGATTGAAAAGAATAAGCCGCAAATATTTACAGGTAAAGACAGCAAACTGATGAACCGGCTGTACCGCCTGAGCCCGGTACGCGCCACCAAACTTATTACCAGGCAGATGCAGTCACTACTTAGCTAGCGTCGAGGTCTACGATATGTGCAAGACTGGCGCGGAACGGATATGCCAGGGGTAGCAAGATTTTGTGCTGGCTAAGGTCTTCGCTATCTAGTACGACCCCCGCTTCGCTCAGAATCTGCTTGCGGGCAGCGACCAATACCGGAGCGACAGTTGCAACTTTATCTGCGTTGTCGACATCGGCGATATCGATATCCTGATGCTGTTTTATGATCTGGCGTTCAGGGACAAAGACTGCCCTTAGGTCGTCAACCACTCCGACGATACGCTGTCGGGGTTGCAGCCGATGCGCGCGTAATAAGCGATTGCCAAACGTGGCCGATAGATATCCGCTCACCGCGGTGCCGGTAGCGGTCGCAGCTAGGCCTTCACCCACAGCAAGCTGCTCTGCCTGGAGGAGATCGTTCTCTATAAAGTGGTTCGCAAGTTTTAGCTGGTTATCGCGGGCAGCTGAATCCATATTGGCAAAATCCTGCACTGCAAACGGATAGATATGTTGGGAAATCCGCTGAAGCTCTGCTCGCAGTTGTACATTTCGGTCGTCGGGATCAGGAACTACAAAGTAGCTATGCTCTGACATATTTGTAGTGTACCTCAGGTAATTCAGGGGTCAAAGCATGGGCGGTATGGTCGGATTGCTTATTCGGCAATCTGCGCGACGAGAGTTTTCATACCGTACGCTACAGCCGGGACCACCATCATAAGCGACGTATCGAACTGATATGATACTTCGGCTCCAAATGGATCCCTGGTGTCGTGCACGGGTTGTTTTAGGACGAGGGCGGCCGCAAAAAGACACTCGTCGAAAGGAAGTCCCTCCTCCTTTTGCTGGAGTGCCTTACGTATCCGTTCAATGGTCGGAAAGGCATATGACGTGACGTCATGAACGATACCGACAACAGCATCACTACTGCGGATGGGCTTGCCAAAAACTGGACGGTCATCTTCGTCGATGAGTATATACCCGCCTTCGCCAGCAGCGACCAGTGGCATATCGCGCCGGATACCTTCGGAATGGCTGAATTCGAAGTCAAGGTAAGTGTTTACCCGATTTGCTAATTCAGAAATAACTGGCATCGGTGCTTCATCCAAGTTGATGCCTGACCGAGTGGCGTGTTTCGTGGCAATTTCTTGCAGACGACTGAATGAATCTTGTAGGGCAAGATCTTCTGGTCTTGGTTCGGGCGAATGCAAATCGTAGCGATAATTTACCATGGGATTATTGTAAAACGACTCCCCAATTCGTCAAGCATGGGCGGTATGACGAGAGAATACAGTTCTTGCTATATCTAGGATAGATGGTACAGTATTAGCCATGACTTACAGAGGAGAACATCCCGATGCCTCAACACGACTACAGGAATTATGTGATTTTGACCTGATAACATCCGTCGACTCGCGTCGTGAGTTGTTGGATAGCATGGATGGGGTCGGTGGCGCTGTTGAGGACGTGTTGAGATTGCATGACGTGCCCGAGGGCAACTACGCCACGTGGGAGCACGGCTCCGCCAAAGCCAACTTATTATTGGTCGCACGCAAGCACGACATGAACAGTGTTCAGCTACGGCTGGTTCGTAACAAAATTGAACCAGTCAGTGAGGTGCACCTACCCTTACAGGCTCCACTGCAATTGATTAGCTCAGGTATTGCAACGAGCGAGTTGCGGATGAAATACTTCTCGCTCATAGAGCTGAACGCTGGAGATTATGAGCGTGCTCGGCCGTTCTACGATCCAAGCGAGGATGGCTTTTCGCTGGATGGCGACAGAGACGTCGGTGGCTATTTTGCTACGCTCAGAACGCTGCTGGGTGCACTGATTGAAGTAGAAGAGCAACCGACTCGATTTCATTCATAGTTTATTGCTCCCACGGAAATTCAGGGTGGCCGAAATGGCCGTAGCGGGCGGTTTGCTCGTAGATGGGGCGGCGCAAATCCAGGTGCTGGATAATGCCGGCCGGCGTCAGGTCGTAGCCTGTTACCAGCTGTTGTTTGCCGTCGACGATGACGGTGGCCTCGAGCGGCTCGGCGTAGCCGATGGCGTATGCCAGGTAGCAGTAAACCTCCTTGGCATCATGTTTTTTTAGATAGTCGACGGCGATGCTGCGCGCCATGTAGGCGGCGCTGCGGTCGACCTTTGACGGGTCTTTGCCGCTAAAACAGCCGCCGCCGATTGGGATGCCCGGGCCGTAGTTATCGACGACCAGTTTACGGCCAGTCAGGCCGGTGTCGGCGTCAAAGCCGCCCTGCTCCCAGTCGCCCGCAGGGTTGATGTGCAGGCTAACCTTGTCGGCGGCTACCGCTAACGGTTCCTGCTGAACCCAAGCCTCGACCTGTGTTTGGAGATCCGCCTGGGCGGCGTGCTGAAAACTGGCCACAATAGATTCTATCTGGCCATCGCGCAGGGTTACCTGGGTTTTGCCATCGTGCGGCCAGGTGGCGTATAAGAATTGATTCAGTTTGCGGCTGAGTACGACCTCGAGTGGCAGTAGTTCATCCGTCTCATTGCAGGCGTAGCCCACCATGATGCCCTGGTCGCCGGCGCCACCAGTGTCGACGCCACCAGCAATCTCGGGACTTTGTTTGACGATGCGGACTTCGGTCTCGACATCGTCTCCTGCGATGCGCTTGATAATGGGCTCGACATCAACATGGCCAGTCGACGTGACCTCACCCACCACGAATACTTTGCCGTGTCCGCCGACCGCTTCGACCGCTACACGTGACGTTGGGTCTTGAGCTAGGTAGGCATCGAGTACGGCATCGCTGATTTGGTCACAAATCTTATCAGGATGTCCAGGGCTCACACTCTCAGCTGTACGGTACGAAATCCTCACCACGCTGTCTTGTTTTCCGGCAGAGCCGGAAATTCTGCCAGCACTTTTGGCGCTATCGCCGATTTTCGGCTGTGCTGCTCCGGCACGGTATCGCACCATACCGTTTCGTCCGCTGCTCGCCGAGAAATTGTCGCTATCACTCAAATGAGAATCTCGTACTCCACTATCGTTTGACATAAAAAAATCCTTTCTGCACCGCAGGAAGGATGTATGTCATGCATATATCTTTCCCGCAGACTGATTACGGGCTAGATGGACCACCGATGCCCTGGGGCCGGTTGGTAGCAGGTCGATGAGCTAGGTCTCTCGCTGCTTCTGTATACTCACCTTGTTAATACGCTTATTCTAGCAAACCTTAATGTGTTGGCATAGTGCTGTTGCTTGACACCACGTTCGCCATACCGTTCAATAACTGCACATGATCACTTCCGAACAGCTTGATACACTGCCGAATGTATATGGCCGCGGAGCGCCGAGTCCAGAGCAGCTTTCACTCGCACAGACCCACATTGCAGATGTCATGCGGCTGAATCGAGACGAGGTCGACGAGTCACGTGGCCTGGCCGAGCAAATATATGGTCTGGCGGAGGCTGTGGGCGTGGTGTCTAGTTATGCATGGGAGATTTATCCAAGTTTGCGCTCCTGGCTTTCCTACCCACGAATCAAGGCCGAACTACCAGGAGAAAGACTGCTAGAGGTTTCGACAATGACGGGCGGCATGAGTCTGGCGTTATACACAGCACGGACTCGTTACAACGAGGGTCGGTTACGCCAAGTCGGGATCCCCGATGCTAGTCAGATTGAGGCTTTGCTAGATCAACCTGATTCAGCACAATGGCGCAGTGCTGGCTATGCTGCCGAATCGTTTAGGCCTCGTCAGCATATCTCTGAGGAATTTATGCCGTTTTACCAGCCGGTAAGGCTCAGCTTCATGCCAACAGTTTCGCGTAATGGGGGCAATGTTAGACGCACCTCTACATCAGCATCCGGGTATCTGGGTGTTACGCAGGATTTGCTCGGCCATCTGAACCGCAGCGTTGCAAAGGCGGCGCAAAAAGCCGCATAGCATTTTTGGGTCAAAGCTGGCGATGCTGTACACTGGGTAGTTATGAATCCATCAGACAACACACCACTCGAGGGTACCAAACTGGCCAACTTTGACCCGGTTGATTCGGTACCCGAACTACAAATTATCGACGTAACTGAGGGCAGCGGCGACGTTGTGCCAGAGGGTGCAACCATCACCGCGCACTACACCGGCGCACTGTGCAAGGACGGCACGATATTCCAAAGCTCCAAAGATTTCGGCAACCCCATTACGTTCGGCCTAAACCAGGTCATCCCCGGCTGGACCAAGGGTGTGCCCGGCATGAAAGTAGGCGGTGTGCGCCGTCTGGTCATCCCAGCTGCTATGGCCTATGGACCACAATCGCCATCGCCTAACATTCCGCCCAACTCTGACCTGGTGTTCGACATTGAGCTCGTCGCGTTAGCCTAGATAGCCTTTGCGAACAGTGCCACTGTATTGCCTATTGCAATACGAAATAATAGTGGTATTGTACAGATATGAAGTCAACCGAGTTTACCGGTAGCAATCGACCAGTCGCTGAACCATTTTTGGCGAGCGAGCTTGCACGCTATGGTGACTATGACTGGCAGTATTTCGAGACAGAACCGCAGCCAGACGATGACGCGACCCAAGCTATTGAGCCAGATGCATTTGTCGTCGCGGTCGATGGCGTGGCATTGGCGCTGGTTGGCTCGACCCGAGATGTCTGGGATCAGCATGTGTATGGCCAACGCTTTGCGTCATCTATAGAAGCGACCGTTACTCCTCAATTAGCTGGATTGACAGTGAATGATGCCCAACTCAGCACCAGCGGCATTGTCAATGCGATGTATGAACGATATGCCGAGCAGCAGACGCGTGATTCCGACGGGTACTACCTCGCTGGGTAATCGACACTCTTGTTAGTTACGACTCCATACGGTTAGTTGAGAGACTGCACGATCTCAAATGATCCAGACAGCATGTTGTCGTGTTCGTCGAACGTGAAATTGCAGCGGAGTTTTTTACCCTGCAATACTGCAGGTAGCCAGATGATATCGTCCTGCCACATTTGTGCGTATGGAATTTCTGTTTCGTCGAACCACTGCGGTGCCATTTCTTCTGTTTCGGTTGGTTCGCCCTGCCAGGTATCACATATAAAAACATGACCTATCATGTCGGTAGTGCCATCGGGAAATGAGAATTCTAGATAGGCAACTTTTTCGAGGTGAGCCGGCGTAACTTCAATCTCCTCTTGGCATTCGCGGACCGCGGCTTGTTCGATGGTCTCGCCTGGCTCAATTTTGCCGCCGACGCCGTTATAACGTCCACTGCCAAAGCCACGCTTCTTCATGGCCAGCAACAGCTGATTATCCCGGCGCAAAAACAGGAGCGTACATACTTTGGCTGGCGTAGCAGCGTCCGCCATATGTGTCATGCCCCTAACGAAAGATGCAGTGTGCGTAGCACATCGTAGGTGCTGCGGTCATTGCCGTGGCCGCTCATGGTCCAGATAAGTTTGCTGCCCTTGATGCGTTGGTGTAGCTCGTACGCCGTGGCTGGTGGACAGACCATGTCGTAGCGGCCCTGCACTATCCAGACTGGCATGGTGAGTTTATGGGCATGCTTTCATAATGTAGCCCTCGGGCATGAAGCAGCCATTCGTAAAGTAGTGCTGCTCATATTCGTACAAGTGTTGGGTCGAAATCTTCATCGAGTTTTGGCGCCGTCCAGCGGTCGTCCAGCGTCATGAGGCTGCTCTCCACTGCGGAGTATGCGTGCGCCGACGTGCGCATTTTAGCCTCGTCCGTGCCCAAAATGTGCTTGGCATGCCAGGCAGTTGGGTCATTTTGATGCGTTTTTGGGACGGTTTGCTGGTAGGCTTCCCAGCGTTCGGGGTAGAACAGTCGGTACAAGCCATTATCAAACCATTCAATCTCGCTCTTGCGGCCGGTGAACACACCGCGCATAAAGATGCCGGTGACGCGCTTGGGGTGTTTGATGGCGTAGGCGAGAGCGAGGGTACTGCCCCATGAGCCGCCGTTGAGCATAAACTTTGTTAGCTTGAGTTTGTTGGCAATTTTTTCAATGTCCTCGACTAAGTCATCGGTCGTGTTGTGATCAAGCGAGCCATAGGGCGTGCTCTTGCCGCTGCCTCGTTGGTCAAAAAATATAACGCGGTGAATCTGGGGATCGTAACTGTCTTTGTACCTGTCCTTGCAGCCGCTGCCGGGGCCACCGTGGATGTATATAATTGGATTCTTGGCAGTTTTGTTGCCCCAGTCCTGAATGTACAACGTGTGGCCGTCGCCTACGTCCAACATGAGTTCTTGGTTGGTGAATTTGTCTGGCGTCATCGCTACTTACCTCCTGTGCTGCCGAAGCCGCCCGCACCACGACCGGTCTCGCTTATCTCGTCTACTGGGCTCCATTGTACCGCTTCGTACTTGCTAACAACAGCTTGGGCAATGCGGTCGCCACGATTGATCGTGAATGGCTGGTCGCCACGGTTGATAAGAATGACGCCCACTTCGCCGCGATAATCAGCGTCGATGGTGCCGACGCCGTTGGCTAGGGTAATGCCGTGCTTTAGTGCCAGGCCGCTGCGGCCGCGAATTTGCATCTCGTGTCCGGGCGGCAACTCGACGTATAGTCCTGTCGGGATAACGGCGCGCTCGTTGGGTTTGAGCACGACCGGCTCGTCGATGGCGGCCAGCAGGTCCATGCCGGCGGCATGCTCGGTTTGGTATTGCGGCAGTGGTAAATCGCTGGTGTTCTTAACCTTGACGGTGACTGGTGGTATCTTCATACGCCCAGTGTAACAGATAGAATCTCGCTAAGGCCGAGGAGCAGTTTCTTGAATGGTCTCGACGGCTTTATCCAGTAGTCGCAAGGCTTCTTGGTCGCGGTCGTTGACGGTCGCATGATCGGTATCCCGCCCTTGCGTGGTGTCGGCAGTTACTTGGCCACTTACGCTGCTGCCCTGCTGGTAACCTAGTTCCCAGATATTAGTCTTGTCCCCTGGTACTTTGTAAAAACTGACCTGGATGTCCTCAATCATAATGCCAACGCCGATGGGTGCTGCCTCGCCTGGGCAGCGAGTAATCATGATGCGTCCGATGTCGGTGCTCGTTACTGTGTAGGGCGTGTCTTTGGTCTGCTTTGGCCGGTCAAAGTGGAGCCCGAGTCCTAGCAGGGTTTCACTAGCGTGCTGCACGGCGCTGGCAATGCGCCGGTTGCGAGTGTTGTTCTCGGAGCTATGTTTTGATGGGGTACAGACGGTTGGAGCGGGTTTTTCGAGTGTGTTTGGCTCTGCTGCGCTATCTGCGTTAGGTTTGCTGGCGTCGCTGGTGGCTGATGCGGTTGGTGCGGCGTCATACCATGGTTTATCTGCGCAGCCGGCGAGCGCCAATGCCGCGGCTGATATTGCTGCGGTGCGGGCCAGATTTGCTCTGCGACTGATAGTAGGTTCTTGATTCATGTCAGTTACTGAAGGATTATGTATGATATACAATACAACAATTACATAATAAATGCAACATACTCAGGCTTCATGAAGCAATTGGATGAGTTTGGCAACGGTATTGTGATTGCGAATCGTCATTTGTTTGTATATCGGCGTGCCGATAATCTTGCTGGCGGTCGTCCGGCCAAACTGTTTGATGGAGATACCCTGGTAGATAACCCCCCTGCCAGGCACAGCCATCTCTATGTCGGAACTGAAATCACCCATGGCCTCGAGGGCTTTGCTGGCTGTAACGGGCTTTTTGAGAAATAAATAATTGTACTTCCACTCTTCATTCTGGAGCCAGCCATCAGGTGTATGCTTGGCAATGTATTCAAATTCGGCCTGGCTGAACAGTGCTACTGTCACTGGGAAACCAAACGTTTGCTCGTATAGCCTGCTCTATTTCAGCGGTCAACGGTACTGCGTCATCTCGGATAGCATCGAAAATGACATTGCCGCTTTGGATGTAGGTGCGAACATTATCGAGACCCATATCGCTCAGGCATGTGCGCAAATCTGCCATCGGCACTCGGTTGTTGCCGCCGACGTTGATGCCTCTCAGTAATGCGATATAGCGCATGCAATCCTAGGACCTGCTGTTAGTTAGGGATATCTCTTGTATCAGTGGAATAACTGAGCCAATGTTGGTGGCAATGCGACTGCTGGGGAGGCCAGCTCGCTCAAAATCTGCCCGATGATGAAGGCCGGTGGTGACCGCGACAAAGCCGATGCCGGCAGCCTGCGCCGCCGAATAGTCAACCAGATGATCGCCTAAGTACAGCACCGACTCCGGCTCGACGCGCGCATAGTGCAGTCGTTCAAGGGGCTTTTCGAACACGGCTCCGTCTGGTTTGTGGGCGGGTGTGTCCTCGTAGCCATATATAAGTGGCGAACCATCCGGTGGACTATCGAATAATCGTAGCGGTAGGCCGGCATTCTCGAGGTCTCGTAGCAGTAAGCTTCGACTCAACGAGCTGACTAAACCGAGATGGATATTATTCCCGTGTGCCCAATGAATAAACTTGTCGGTTTCATCGAACGGCTGCTTGGGAAATTGTATCGTAGTGGTCGGCAATGTCGGCTTTGACTTCGCGGACAGCCACATCATCGTTTGGATCTATTTCGCACAGTGTGGCGAGTAGTTGATCAAACGGTTGACCCCAATGTGCTCGAACAGTTTCTGGCGTGAGTTCGCGTTTATAGCGTCGCGCAACTAGGTCAATCCACTGTTCGGTCTTTGGTTCGATGGTTCGGAGGAGAGTATCATCAAGGTCACACAGGATGGCCTCAACAGGTTTATCTAGTCTCATGAAACATCATTCTACAGCATGGCGGGAGTATCGAAAACCACCGAGTATTCAGTCCAACTCGATACTGACTGGGCAATGGTCGCTACCCATGACATCGGGGTGGATGTTAGCGGCCTTTACCCTATCTTTGAGTGACTGTGAGACGAGGAAATAGTCAATGCGCCAGCCAACGTTGCGGGCGCGGCTGTTGGCGAAGTGGCTCCACCAGGTGTAGTAGCCGTTGCCTTGTTTGAACAACCGAAGTGTGTCGACAAAGCCGGCATCGACGAAGTGTTGAAAGCCCTCACGTTCTTCGTCGGTAAAGCCCTTTTTGCCCCGATTGGGTTTGGGGTTGGCCAGGTCATCCTCGGTGTGTGCGACATTCAGGTCACCGCAAAAAATGACGGGCTTCTCTTGCTCTAATTCTTTGGCATATTCCAAAAACGCTGGATCCCAATGTTTGTGGCGGAGGTCGAGCCGTCCGAGGTCGTCCTTGGCATTCGGGGTATAGACTGTCACCAGCCAGAAGTCATCAAACTCAGCGGCCAGCACCCTGCCCTCGCTGTTTGGGTCGCCAAAACCGTCGCCCGACATGTCGTATTTGTCGATGAGATGTTGCGGAAACCCGAGCTTGGTTTGCAGTGGTTTAACCTTCGTAAAAATGGCGGTGCCGCTATAGCCCTTCTTCTCGGCGCTGTTCCAAATTTCCTCGTAGTCGGGCAAGTCGACCTCGGCCTGGCCCTGCTGGGCTTTGGTTTCTTGCAGGCACAATATATCGGGCTGCTCTTTTGTAATAAACGGTCCTAATGCGTCCTTTTTCAGGACGGCACGGATGCCATTAACATTCCAGGAATATATCTTCATGGTTGGTAGTATAGCGTACTTCCGTTGTCATGGTCCGCGACAGCTCGTGGATCCTGATAATGGAAGTATGACAAGCTAGGAATCGGTCGGGCGGCGGGTGCCGGAGTGGTGTCTCCCCATGTGGGAAGGCCTGCTCCGGTACCCGCGCCGACAACTTGTTACTTCACTTCCTCCTCTCGGTTCTAGCCGAGGTTCATCGACAGGTCGTCGTAGGTGGTGACGTCGCGTCGCCCACTGCCGTTGTCGATGTAGCTGAACGTGACCTTGATGCCGCTCTGGATGAACGGGCGCTCGAGGTCCGAGCCGGTGGCGGTCGGGTTGACGGCCATGCGGTAGGCGTGTGCGTCTCCCTGGATGGTGAAGTAGTACACGGTCTTGCCGTTCTCACTCATCGCGGGGGACACTCGATCCACCGTCACGTCCTTCGCCGTCTTGCCACTGGCGTCCTCACCCGGCTTGGTGGAGCCGTTGTTGGAGAGGATCGTCTCGTAGTCGTTCAGCGCGTCACTCATGGTGTCGCCGAGGGCGATGTCACCACCGTTGATGCTGGCCAGGCCGGCCGGCACCAGAGTGACTCCCTGCATGTTGGTCTCGCTCGAGGGGTCGCTGTCTCCGTTGGGAACGAGCGCGCCCACCCACGTCATGTGCCCGTTGATCTTGTGGATCGCCAGGTGCGTCGGGGTGAGTTTGCGGATGTTCTTCTGGGAGTCCTCGACGGCCTTCGTGACCTTCTCGTCGATGACGAGGTTGTTGATGTGGTACAGCCGAACCGTGGAGGTACGACCGTCGAACAGCGCCAGGTACTGCACCGCGACATCGGAGTTGATCGAGGTCAGCTCCATCTGCCAGACGGGGTAGTTCTCCTTGGTGTACACCAGGACGGGGTCACCGGAGACCTGGTAGCGCTTGGTCGGACCACGGAACATCCAGCCGTAGTTGCCACCGGCGTAGTCGCCCCACCAGTCGAGCATCTGCTTGGCGGTCTCCGCCGAGTAGATGCGATCGAGCCAGGCGGGCGCCTTGCCGAGGGCGTAGTGCTGGATGTCACCGCTCTGCGCGTCCACCGTCAGGACACCGTTGGGTACGGTGTGCTGGAAGTTGAGCGTGAGGCGGTTGGTCGAAGCGGTCCAGTAGGGCCTCCACTGGTCGTCGACCTCCAGGGTCCAGTCGTCGATCGGGGTCCCGGCGTAGCCGTTCTCCCACACGTGGCGGTTGACGTCCATGCCGAACCATCCGTTCGCGTAGTAGTGCATCGCGATGGTCTCGCCCGAAGCGTCCTTGTCGTGATACACCGCCGTGGCGTTGGGGTTCTCGGCGTCGACCGTGATGAAGCCCGGGATCGTCGAGTTGATCCGGTTGTAGGCCTGGTAGCCCGAGGGCTCCAGTCCGACGACCCAGTAGGCGTGGTTGTTCACCGACTGGAGAACCGGCTGCATGATCTCGTAGCTGGTCGACAGGTTGGGAACGTCCGTCATGGCCGTCGAGGCGTTGTGGCGCGCAACCTGCTCCGGGACGACCACGATGTGGCCGGCGTCGGTGTCGGGGTACTTGCCGGTGTCCTCGGTGACGACCTTGACTTGGTTCGCGAGCTCCTGCGCGCGGCTGGAGGTCCAGACGCCGCCGATGACGTTGGCCACGCCGTAGATGCCGATCGCCACGATGGCGACGGCCAGGACGACGGTGCCAGTCGGGATTGTCTCCGAATCGGATCCGAAGAAGCCCAGGACGACGATCGCGACGATGAAGCCCATGAGCCAGAGCCAGAAGGTCTGGTAGAAGCTCGTCATCGACAGACCGAGGACCGGCTGAGTCCAGTACATCATGAGCCACCCGATCAGGGTGTACACGACGAACAGGATGGCACCGGTCAGCATGGCTGCCTCGCGGTTCTCGCACTTGACGACCGTTGCGGCCGTCGTGATGCCGACGATGACGAATGCCATCAACGCGGCATACAGTAGGTACTCCATGGTTGCTGCTCCTAACGAAGGGTCGTGACTGGTGTGCTGATGAGGTTGCCCTGCGCGTCGAACGCGAATGCCGTTTCCGGTCGCGATTCGAAGACGAAGAACTGCCCCAGGTTCAGGCCATAGGTGTTACCCGCAGTGGTTCGCACGAGAACTCGGTCGCCATCCTGCTGGATGTCGGCAAGCTCGCTTGCTATCGCGGGTGACCCAGGCTGGGTCGATGTTGGCACCTTGTTGCCCTGCTTGAGCGCACCGTTCTGCGTGAGCAGCACGATGTGGTCAGTGCTGACGTTGTTGTCCACGACTTGCCACGGGCCAAAGGCCTGCAGCAGCGCAGTCAGCGCGTCTGGCGAGGGCGATGTCTCTGCTGTCGAGATGGGGGGCTGCGTCTTGTCTCCGAAAGAGGTCGCCGGGTGGATGAACACCATGAAGACCACGCCGAGGACGACGAGCAACGCCAAACCGACTCCGAGAGATGCCCAAGCACGGGGGTACTTGACCCGTCGCTCTTGAGTGTCGGAGGACATGATTACCTTTCTGTAGTTGGCCAAAGGCCAGTGGTCAGAGGTTGTGTAACTTTTCGGTCACTCACTATTCGTAGGTTATATGCGCACTGAGTGACCGAAAATATATTCCTAGCTTGTCAATGAACGTTCTCTGTTGGGAGCATAAGCTCTACCAACACAAAACATCGATAAATTATAGCAAAATATTGACCAATTGTCAATAATGCTTAAGGTATCGGTTTGTCGGATGCCGAGTGATCTTTAACGGGAGTGTGAAAACAAGCTGGGGTGAGAACGGAGGCGTGAGCGGCATACCGCGCGATGGTCTTGCGCGGTATGCCGTCACCTGCCTTAGCCCCATAGGAGCCATGCTACTGCCGCTCCGTAGGCCACGGTACCGAGTACTGCTGCGACTAGTCGTCTCCTGGTCTGGTACTCGATGAGCATCGCGTTGAGCAGTGCCAAGACACCGCCCGTCATTAGTAGCTCCGCGCCGAGTGTCGCTGGCGACGAGAGCAGGCTGTTGACCTGATACGTCGGTGCGCGATACAGCAAGAAGACCGTCACCACGAAGATGAAGCACCACTCAAGCGTGATGAGTACCCCCAGTTGCTGACGACGCTTGAGTGTCAGCAGCAGGAACGCCACTGACAGACCTGTGATCGCTGCGGCGATGAGCCCGGCAACGAACAGCGTCTGTACGAAGCTGCTGATCAGTTGTCTGTCACTGAACACACGTCCTTGGCGTAGCTGGACGCCTCCGTCGAGTGTCAGAATCCAGACAGCCGCTCCGGCGATGAACCATGACAGCAGTAGCCATGGCAGTCCCGTCAGGAACGCCCGTAGGACGTTGAGCGGCTTTCGGACATGCCACAGCACGGCATACAGCCACGCGCGGATCCACTGTCGTAGGTGCAGGCGGGGTACGAAGACCCGCCTCTTGACGTGTCTTCCTTGTGTCATTCGTACCCTCCTCGGTGTTTGTGGCGGATTTCGACCACACAATGCGTACAAACTTGCGCGCACTGTGTGACCGGAATCCCTCTGCCCCAGCTTGTCAATGTGCGCGATGGTGTATTCCACCTCATCGCTGACCTCTTTATGCCCGAAAAATCCAGCTTAGGCAATAGTATTTCCGACACACACACGTGTCAGTCCAGCCCCAACCTGCTACAATATGGGGCAATGTATAAGCGCGTGCTACTGAAGCTATCGGGTGAGCAACTGGCAGGTAAATATGAATTTGGTGTTGACCCCGAGATAGCCGCGTACCTGGCCACAGAGGTCAAAAAAATGGTAGATGCAGGTTGTCAGGTCGCCATGATAGTCGGTGGTGGCAACATGGTCCGCGGTGCCAAGCTGGCCGGCCATGGTATCCGCCGCGTGACCGCTGACCAGATGGGTATGCTGAGCGGCCTCATTAACTCCATGGCCATGACCGATATTTTTGAGTCCAGTGGCCTACCGACGCGCTGCCTCAGTAATATCTTTGCTGAACAGGTGTCCGAATCGTACTCGTATCGTCTGGCAGAAAAACACCTACAGAACGGCCGCGTAGTTATCATCGCGGGTGGTACTGCACGGCCATATGTCACGCACGACACAGCTGCCGTTAGCTTCGGCCTGGAACTGGACTGCGAGGTTGTCATGAAAGCGACCAAAGTCGACGGTGTCTACGATAAAGATCCGGCACAGTTCGACGATGCTACTAAACTCAACACCATGTCCTTCCAGCAGGCCGTCGAAAGTCAGGCCATCAAAGTGATGGACAAGGCCGCCCTTGGGCTCGCCATGGAGCATAAAGTGCCGCTTGTCGTCTTTAATCCGATGGAACCAGACAACATGCTCAAACTCGTCAAGGGCGAAGCCGTCGGCACCCGCATCGACGACATTTAACTTTTCGTAGATTAACTCAGTTAGATCGTCACAGTTTGCGACTATTTGCCTGGACCGATGCCATACCAGTTCCAGTGCCATGGTTCCTGGGCTGCATTTGGATTGCCGGGATCGTGCTCGTAGGAGTGGAACCAGCCATACTTGTATGCGTTTTTTACGAGCCACTCATACTTGGATGAGCCGTAGGATATGTTGTCGAGGTCTACGGCTAGGCCCCAGCCATGATTTGATGTACCCGGTATCGCAACCTGTGCAGATGATGACCCAGGATTACTGGCCTTTATTTCTTGTTGAATCTGTAAACTTCGATATGCTGCGCCACTTCCGCCCAAAATTGATAGTCTGTCGCCAGTATCTTTGTGGTATTCCTCGTTCATGGCAATAAATGCTTTTGCAGCGCCGATATACATTGGGTGTCTGTTAGTACCATCTACATCTTTCAGTATTTTGCCACTCAGTCGGCCGTTCAGATAGCCGGCTTTTTGGAGCCTGCCCTGTTCGGGAGATGAGTAATATTCCTTCAGCTGCGATTTCTCGTGCTTTTTGTGGTCGAGTACATCATTTACCTTCTTTAAGGACTCGAAATTTAAGCCGTCCCATAGCTCAGGATAATTTGCTTTAGCCTCAAGCATTTTTCGTCTTACTTCCGCTTCGGCTCGTGCTTTTGCAGCTGCCCGTCTCTTGGCGTCTGCTATGACATGGTCTTTTTCTTTATCGTACGCTTTACTGAACTGCGTTGCATAGTTGCGACGATCGTGGTCGTTTTGACCACCTGGGCTGCTATCCGCTGCGCGTTCGTACAGACTCAGTACCAATGTAGCGGCTTCTTCCGGTGAGTTTGCTTGCTTAATTCTATCCCACGCTGCACGTTCGCTACCCTCGAGCTCATGCATAATGAAATCAAATTGTACGTCAGCATCCTTCCAGGATTTACCCTTGTCATGTGCGAACTTGTAAAGGTTGTCTAGGCGGCCGCCCTCCCATTGAATACATCCTTTGGCTGGACCCAGGTATTGTTCTGTAGAACAGTCCATGAGGGGCTTGCCGGTCTCATCTCGAATATCTGCAATGAATCCGAACGCTATATCTCGCTTCATGCCGCGACTGATTAATTTTTCTGCATATGTTGCAGCCTTTGCGATAGATTTGTCGCTGCTTTTTTGCATACGGTCAAGCGCCCTGGATTCGATTGTACTGGTAGAAAGTTTCTCGCTTTTATATGCGGCGGCTGCTTTGCGTGCTTCTGCTTCTTGGCGGGCCTTTTCGGCTGCTGCTTTTTGGCGGGCTTTCTCGGCGGCATCCTCCACGGCCATTTGTATGCGGTCTATGTCTTCTTGTGGCGCAACACTCAGCTCGGCTATAGCGAGCTGCATGGCTATCCGAGGCAAATCCTTCTTGTCGATGTCTTTGGCGCCACCATTTTGTGGCTCTGACAGTTCCTGTTCGAGCTCTTTTGCGCGCCAGGCGATGATACTCTGGTTCATGCCGCTGCCTGGTGCCTGAATGGCCTGCTTCTGATCATCACTTAGGTTTTTAAAGTATGAGCTGTCTTTGAGGAGTGCTTGCAACTGCAAAATTGCGGTGGAAGCTGTCGTATTCTCGACGAGCCCCGAAGTGCGACCGTTAGTGGTATTGTCAACTATCTCGGTCACTTTTGGCTCAAGGTACTCCGATAGCAACAGGCTTTTTTCGAATAACGGCTTCGTCGTTTCTGGTGCAGCCTTGTCGGATTCGGAGGCTGCTGTCGGAGCCGGTGTATCAACATTTGCTCCCAGACCAAGTGTGGCAACTTCTGCCTGAACTCGTTCTTCGGGCGTGACTACACCATCCTTGGCTGCATCAGCGAGTACACTGTGTTCTTTTTGCGGTTCGACTGGTGCCGGTACTGGTACAGTAGGCTTAACTTCTTGTGGTGCCACCGTAGCCTGAACGGTTTCTTGCACTGGGGTTACTAGCGTGTGGGCTGCTTTTGTCTCGGTTTGAACTACTTGAATCTTGGGTGCTGCAGCCGCGCTAACTATCGAAGGTGTAGCGGGTACTGTAGGTGCCGTCTGTAGCCGGGTTGCGGCAGCAGCGCGCTGGGTAACGTTAATAATCAGGCCGGGTCTGCTACCTGGAAGGCTGGAGGGAGACGTAGCGGTAGCCTCCGCTGGGGCGAAGTGTAATGACGTTCCGACGCTTGCGGAAACATTTGGTGTAGCCGGCGTGGCCGCAGCGGCATGCGGGGCGAAAACCATCCCAGCGCCGACACCAAATACTGATACTGCCGTAGCTCGTCGGCCTATGCGACCCAAGTTACTACTGTCGTTCGCATGTTCCATGGCGGGTTTGCCGTCACGATCCCATGGTAGTGCGTAATCTTCGTACGCCATACGACCAAGCGCAATGACGTCTTCCAGCGTCAATTTAGGGTGCTTACCCTCGCTTACTTCCTTGGCAAGTTTGTCGAGATTTTTAGCGAGCTCACGCTGCACAGGAATAACCCGAGAGGTTTGACGTGGATCAGGTATGGTACGCAACTTGCGTGAGTCGGGGTGGATCGTCGGGGTTTCTGTGCACAGGTTGGCGTACACGATTGCAACTCGCTCAGTAACTGCCGGGTTTGCAATAGGGGATTGTTGGCGAGCTACAAGCGTATCAAACCACCTGCTCTGTACTCTTGACATCAAACGGTCACTGACAGGTAGCATGCGGGCTTGTTGTACCAGTTCACGAGTGATTGGTTGTGTAGAGACATCATGGTGAATTGTGGCGAGTATGCCTTCGGCTAGGGTTTTTTCTTCCATATCCTTTGCCCAGGCTCGTCCCGCGCCTGGTTTGTTTTTTTCGTGTCTGTCTATTTGTCCAGCAAGCTTTTGGATGTGCGGAGTATATGGTTCGACTACTTTGTGATATGCACGGATAACGTTTGGATTGATGACAAATTCCTGGTACGCCTCATCTGGCATGGCGAGCTGCTCAAACCCTACGCTGCGCCCGAAAAAGTCTGCCGTTTTATCAGAAATATCTCCCACGAGCCGTTCTGCTACATCCGGGACGAATGCGTATCGCTCTGGACCTCCATATACCGTTCGTGTTGACATTACTGCACCCCTCCTTGTAGTTGATTAATTATCTTTGGCTTCGCTGGTAATATTCTGCCTAGCAGTCTTCGCAGAGCCGACTGCGGGGTTGATCCTAGTGGTACTGGCTGACGAAACTCTGCGGGCGTAGTCGGCTGCGCAGGTGCCTCAATCTCTTTAGTCCAATCCTGCAAGAAGGCAGTCCATAGGTGGTGGTTATTGAGCCATCGTTCGGCGAGTCGGCGCTTGAGGTCGGCGTCTACCTTTGCTGAATCGGTTTCGGCTCGGGTATGGGTGCTGTACTCGTCAAAAAACTGACGAGCTTCGTGTATTTCAAGTGATACATCAGCCAACTCGTCTCGTAATTCGTCGCGAATCGCCAGGCTGAGAACCATGGTTTTGCCCAGTTGGGCAAGCGTAGTCTTTGTCGTTTGTTCATCGTCTTCGAGCAGCGCCATGTCATGGGAGCGAGCCCGAAATCCGAGTGCGTGTAAGTCTTTACTGTCGAGCTGCTGGGGGATTGGGTCAAAATATGAACTGTCGCCCAATATACGGCCGACGTCGTCCCAGCTCTGTTCGTCGGCGGGCGGCGTTTTGGCTAGTTCGATGGCTTGACGTTGTCGTTGCTCGGCGAGTGCAACCTTTGCTTGTGACGACATATTGGCAATGGCGGCTCGTAGCACCTGTAATCGCTCGTCTACGTCGGCTCGCTGATTGCGAATGTCCTCGTGCGTGTCGCCGACGAGTGCGGCCTGCTGATTGAGCTCAATAAATTCTGGTACCAACCTAGCCATCTGCCGCTCAAATATTCTGCCGATGCTTTCCAAGCGCGCAACTTCCTGACACACTGTGTCGTACTCGGATACGGCGCTTGCGAGATTTTGCTTGGCTATCTCAGCCCCGTCTCGGAATTCATCTCGTTCAATAGTTCGACCTTCTCTCAAAGCTTCGTATTGAGCGGTGTAGTCGTCCTCAAGACCAGAGTATTCAAACGGATACTTGCCATAAGTTTGCATCTTGTGCTGTCGAGTCTCTCTGATTGCTGCTATGGACGATGTGAATGCCTGCATCAATTCTGGGTCTTGTTCGCTGAGGCCAGGTATGTAGGTGTAGACAGGTCCTTTAACGGAGTACATACGGTCTTCTCTTTCAGCTATCTTTTCTTTTGACAGAATATTGACCGAATCAAGCTCGGCAAATTGCAATGCGGCAAGGGCTTTTGTGTGTTCCTGTACTTCCCTGACCGCCTGTTCGGGCGCTTCGTCCTGTTGTCGGAGGGATACTAGATCGGAATGCACAAAGCTGGCGGTGCGCCGAAGGGTTGTAACCATTTCTAAATATCGCGGTACAAGCTGATCCTTGAACAGATCCAGCCGCAACTCACGATCGTTTTGGAAGCCTCGGTGCATCGCAATCACCCTATCCTTCTCGGCAATTTTGGCTGCGAGCTGTGCTGCTCGCTGTGAAAGTTCACCATGTGTTGCGGTGAGCCGTTCATAGCTGGCGTGTAATGCGGCAAGCTGAAGCTCGGCCTCAGTTTCTGGTTCAGATGGAGCTTGCTCGGGATATTGTGAATGAGTCTGATTTTCCTCAGTACCGTCATCAGCTGCTTCATCCATGTCTGTACTAGGAAACTCAGCGCCACGTGGCGTCGGACCGCGCTCTTCATCGATGCTGCGTTGCAGCGAAAAGATCTGTCGTTGGCATGCGTTTGCTTTTGCCTCGACGCTGGCTCGGTCTATCTCAACTGGCTCGAGTCGTGCTTGCAGCTCGTTGCGTATATCGACCATAAGTTCAATATCATCAGCTACTCTGCCATAGTCTCGACGTACCTCGATTGCGGCCGCAACATTTCGATCAAAATGTATCAATAACGAGTGAGTCACTTCATCGAGCCCTCTGGCAAGGTTGTAGCGAGGTCCAAAACTCGCGACAACCTGGTCGTGGCGATTTTTTAGCTTGTTGAGCTCCAGGTTGTAGCGATCTAGCAGGTTGTCGGCGAACGCAGTAGCAGCTTTGAGCGTGTGCTCTGATGCATCCCGGAGGGTAGCCGGGTCTACCTCACTGATTGCACCCGACTCTGGCTGAACCCCAGTCTCGTATGGAGCAGTCGGTAGCGCTTTTGATGGTTCGGGGGCTAGTACGTCTACAGCGAGTTCCCGGTTGAGGAGTGTCATGACTTGCCTCCGGAATTGTCCTGATTTGCGATAGAAAATTGTACGTCCGGGTTAATAAACGCAAAATCTTGGTTGCCAACATTGTCCTCGGTGACTCTGATGACACTCGCGAAGTATTCTCCCGGCATTGTAGGTGAGTTGTAGTGGTCGATAACTACGTTCGTACCGTCGGCGGCATTGACAGCTGCCTTTAGTTTTGCATCGACCGATGCGCACATGGCTTTTTGTATGGCAGCACTATCCACTGGATCATTAGAGATGTATTGCAGGGTAGCTAGCTTGAGTAAATCGAGTGCAGTCTGGTTGCGACCTTTGCCGGCCGAGAAAGATTTGTTGTCCTTGCTGTACTTCCCATCTGGCGCAAAACGTTGCAGGATTCGCCTCGATTCATACTCGTTGAATAGCCACTGCTTGTCACTGTCCTTCGTTCCCGCGGGATAGGTGGGTGGTTGTGGGCGAGCTATTTCGTAATCTTTTGTTAGTTGGGGGTTTTGTAGTGCGGGTATCTTAAGCTTGGAATCATCAACCACTAAGTGGTACGGGCTTTTCTGTATGACAGCTTCTGACATTGTGGCACCGTCATTGAGGCAAACTCCAAAATCCATTTCCTGACCAGGTCCGCCGATTTGGGCAAGTGGAATCCGGTTTTCGTATGGTGCGGTTTTTGGATCGATTTTTTCGCCATTTTCAGCCGCAGTAAATGCGTCGGTAGTCGGCAGCGGCCAGGCATAGACGGTCTCAGCATCATCGGTGAAAATTCCTCGAGTCTGGAGATCCTTGGGTATTCTGTATTTCGGATCTTTGTACGCTTGCTGTCTTGCCTTGGCTACAGCCGCCTGATCGGCGCCGTCGATGACGGTGACTCGCGTTAGCATCTGCATCCTACTGATAATGTTGGCAGAAAATGCCGGATCCAGGCAATCAAGTGACGGCCAGGTATAATGCTCGTCGGCCACTGGCTCGGCGCTGGTATCTGTAGTGCTCTTGCTACTGCTAATATCTGGCATAACATCTGCAGCCGCACCACCGCGGAATGTAAATGTAGCTGCGGTCGCCACCAGCGCCAAAGAGCCAGCAGTGCGCCACTTGTGACGCCTGGTTAACGCGAACATTTTGCGGGCGGATTCGCCGGGTAGCATGCTACCGACGCGTTGCATCAACAGACGAGTAGTACCGGGGCCTGTGTCGGCTTGCATATCTTGGTGGGGCTGTGACTGATACCCATGACGAGTCGGCGGCTGTTGGCTAAACGCAGGGGGGGATGTAGTGCGTACACTCGATGTGTCGTCGTGGCTCGGCTCCGATTGCCCAGCCGAATCTCGGGTCTTGTTATTGACCCAAGGTGGAACTGGAATATCTTCATCATTTCCCCACAGTGGTGCATTTGCCCAGTTGTCAGCTGGCGCTGAGCGTTGGCGTGGTGTCTCCCTTGTCGGCTCGACCGGTGGTGTACTACCGTGTACTTCAGTGTAGGCTCTTAAAAAGTCTTCCTCGCTGAAGCCCTGATGTGGCCGCTCGTGTTCGCGTTCGCCCATGGTTTACTTCTCCACCACCGATCCTAGAACGGGAATGTTACTGATAATTCCATCAACATGCCAGGTGGCGGCGAGGTCTGCGGCTGGCTGCTTGCTTCCGGTGATGTCGGCAAAGTCCTGCATCGTCTTTTTGTATGCTGGCGTCAGTGCGACGCCGAGTATTGCGAGACTGGCGGCGGATTTACCGGCAAAGCGAACTAACCGTCGCTCGTGCCATTGCTTTCTCTGTCGATTGCCATCATGACCCTTGCCAGTATCCTCTCCTGCGTCAGCTGCTGCGCGAGCTTGTCCACGTTCAAACCCGGCCAGGGGACCCAGGGGAGATGGCTCTTGTGCTGGAGCTGCGGCCGGTGCTGGTTGGGTCGGCGCCTGTGCCCATTCAGGTTCGGGAGTCGGTTCGTCGCGCTCGGCTGGTGCTTGGTGGCGCACGTCGGGTTCAGGTCTACGCTCGATGACTCTATACTCTGGTATAAAAGGCAACTCTTGCATTTCCCGCGCCGCGACTCTAGCTGCTGCACGGTCCACTAGAGGGTATGAACCTAGCACAATCTCTGGCGTTGTCCCGGTTATCTCAGCACGCCATCGAGTACCGTTTGAGCCATGGAGGTCTATTGTGGCAGATTCTAATTCTCTTCGTGGCGCGACCACGACTGCCTCAGTCTGGCCAGCCTGACTGTTGAATATATAACCCCTCTCCTCATCCCAACGGAAATTTTGCCTAATCCATGCTCTTGTTTGGGGGTTTGCGCCCCGAAGTTCCCTATCCCTTAGAATCTGTTCGGGGGTTAGGCCTTCTGATTCTTCTTGGAACGTCCCCCCATTGTCAATTGGCGGATCAAATGAATAGTTTGGATCTATATCCCATGGGTTTCTGAAGTCTCCTGATTCCATTATGATGCTCCTTCTGGAATTGGGTCGAAGACATACGTGCCATCGGTTGCCTTGTGTATGCTGGCGTAATTTTCTGGGACATAGTTTTCATCGACCGTGATGTTGACTTTTGTATTCTTGGTATCGAGCTTGATACCGATACCCTCCTTGGCGAGGGCGTCGCCGCCGTAGTTCTTAAACATGTTGGTCTTGTCGAAGTCAGGGGCGCCACCTTCGACTTTGACGTGCACTGACTTCAGTGCTTCTACGCCGCCCTTTTTCAGGGCTTCGCCAGCGATGTAGTCGAGGAATTGTGGAAGTGTCTGCTTTTCCCAGGCGGCTTTGCTTCCCTCTTTGGCTGTTGCTTCGAGCACGGCGTTTTCGGCGATGACTTGCCCCATGGTCTCTGCCTTGGTCGTCATATCCGGGGTGAACTTCTTGGCAATGTCGTCACATGGGACGCCAGCAAGCTTAAATGGCAAACACGCGATTCTAAACGCGGCAGAGGAGCCCTGGATACCTCCGTCGAGAGCTGCGGTAAGTGTTCCATCGAAACGGTTGGGGTTTTGTTGTGGCATGGTAGCAATGGTGCTCATGTTGGCTGTGTTTAGCGTCACGACAGATTCGCCAAACTTGGCATTCGGGTCAGTGGGGGCTTCGTGCTGGACACTGACTGGATCGCCCTTGCTGTCATCATTACAGGTCACTACAGCGACAACGGTTTTGCCGGCATTTGGATCCTTCTTCTTCGTGGCGTCATCCGGCTTGTTATAAAAGGAGAAGTCCGAATATAACCCGTCGGGCGAGAAGGTTTTTGACCCGACTTTGATTTCTGTTTTTACTCGTACTTTCGTGTCCTCTGATACGTGCCACATGTTGAGCGATGCACAGGTCAGCTCGAGTTTTTGGCCGAGGGCAAATTCTGCATTGATCTCTGAATTGCTGCCATCGACCGATTGTTCGGTGCCAATGTTTTGAAGGGCATAAGCTATGCCGCTTGCGTGTGCAAATGGTCCCGCGCCTATATAAGCGACGCCACCTAGTGCAGCGGCAGCGAGTGTGCCAGCCACCCACCTATCGGCACGGCCGCGCTCATCGCGCTGCAAGGCCTCGTAACGTGCTGGTTCTACCGTTTCATTTTGAGCGATGTCTGTTTGAGGTGCCAGGCTGTTTGCCTGAGCTGTTTCGGCTGCTGCCATAATTCAATCCTCCGATTGTCATTTTCTGTTTCGTTCACCTGGAACGTAACCCTCATACGACAAATGCACACGTGGACACACGTCGACACATGATGCTCATGTCGTCTATGCAACCGCGTGTTGTGGAGTCACAGCACTGTAGTTGCATAACCAGCGGGGCACAAGACCTACCCAATTGTGCGCACAGGTTATGCAACTCTCTCGAGACCGTATAGTACGGTCGAGAAACTTAGCGCTCACTATGGCATATGGAATATGAAGTGTCAACGAATAGTTAACGATTTGACAAAATTACAACAAATATCATGAATTTCTAGGCTCCACACTTCGCTACATTGAAGTGTGTGATGCCGGCGACGGGTGGTGGTGGGAAGTTCCCCCAGAACCCGTCGCCGGCCGCTCATCACACCCCCGCGCGGGCGCTGCTCTGCTCCTCCTGCGGCGCCCATGGGTTGGTCTCGTCATCGCCGGGTGTCTGCTGGCTCGACCAGTTCGGACGCGTCGTGCTGACCCTGGGCTCGGGACCGCTCAGGACCGTCTCCTCATGTGCACGACGGGGTACGGGGTCGAAGCGGTGGTCCGTGTCGGGAACCTCGTACGAGTCGGTGACGGACGGGTCGGTGATCTTGCCATCGACGTACTCCTTCTTGGGTCGCCTGTTGTAGAGGCTCTTGCCCATGTTGAGGCGGTGAAGCCCGAAGACGATCAGGCCGACGAGGATCCAGGCCAGTACCCGCGCTCCGATGAGGAGGTACGAGTCGAGCAGACGCTGCTGGAACGCGTACCAGACGACGGGCATGGTGGCGGCGATGGCGACGACCAGGAGGTAGCCACCGATGGCGATCTTGCCGGTCTTGTTGCGGTCCCGGTCGAGCGACCAGTGCAACGCCTTCCAGCAGGCGTAGCCCAGGACGATCAGCATGGTGACCGTCAGGACGGCGCTGGTCTGCTCACCGTGGTTGCTGACGAGCTCCGGCAGCAGCACGACGGTGAAGGTGGATCCCAGGATGCCCAGGGCGAAGCCCAGCCCGACAGCGACCTGACGGAAGGTGAGCTTCTTCCCGTGCGGGAGGAACTGGATGTTGGGTCGTGACGGTCGCATGGTGAGTCCTTTCGCTGCGACGTGGTGGTGCTGTTGATGAGCGATCATGCCCAGCGGGCCGATCAACTCAAACACCGGATGGTGGAGAATCGTGCCGGCGGCACAATGCATGTTGTTATAGCACAGCAGACCAGTGGGATAAAGGCGAACTGTCCTTGCCCGAAGTTGGCAACAATTTGATAAAACAACCATGCAAAATGTTGCTAATTATGCAAATAAGTTTAGAATAGGCTGCATTCCGTCCATGAGCAAAAAAGCTCTCGATCGAACGAGGTGGTTAATAGATGACTGCAGCGACTTGGTCGTATCCGATGAACATCATCGGTCGCCCGGGCTTCTTCGGAACACTGCGTGCGTTGTGGGGGTCGTTCTCCTCCAAGCGCCGTGACGCAGCCAAGGTGGGAATTGGCTTCGTGGCCAGTCTCCTGCTCTGGCTCGATGACAGCACGGTCGTGCTGATCGCGGACAACTTCGCGATCTCAGGGCTGACCGTGGTGATCATCATCGGATTCACGCGGATCTTCCACCAGGCGATGGTCAACCGCTACATGCACGCCCCCGAGGCGCGCAAGGTCGGCTGGCTGAAGTGCGCCTGGAGGTTCGTGACGAATCCTCGGGAACTGCTGTTCGGCAAGCTGTGGCAGCTGTTCGTAGCTGGCAGCCTGACCGTGTCAGCAGCGACCGACGCCATCCTGGTGGCTGACGATGCGGTGCTGAACTTCGTCGACAACGGCGCCGAGATCCCGGCAACCATGTCAGTACTGCTGTTCGGCTCTCTGCTGTTCGGCAAGCTGTCGAAGTACCGGTGGGAGGTGTAGCCCATGCAAGACGGACAGGCCCGAGGGGGTCCCGAGTAGTGCGCTGCGGCGTACGCAACGGGACCCCCGAAGGGCCGGCCGCGAGGTAGCTAGATGATGTGAGGTATGCGTGTCGCATACATATAACTCTTCCCATCTACAAACATTACCCGCGGCTTTTTTCGTGCCAAAAATAATAATCGAAAGTGGTAGGTCGGGCTGCTCTGGCTGGGGTTCTCTCGATCGCGAGATCGGAGTCGCCCCAGCCAGAGCAGCGAATGTACATTTTGGGTTGCCGTCGAGGGCTCAGCTGAAGATGCTGTTCACGTTCTCCACGACCGACACGCCGAGCGAGCTACCTGCCAGCAGGGCTGCCATCAGGAAGATCACCACGAGGGCGATCTTGTCCGCGAACGACCGCTTCTTGTTGGGCGTGTCCGACTTGCGCTTACGCCCACGCAGGTAGAAGAAGCTGGCTCCGGCCATGATGACGACCACGATGGCCCAGTACACGCCGTTGCCGGCGATGTTCTGCTCGGCCGCGGCGCCGGTCAGCTTGTTCGGCACCCAGGATGCGATGTCCCGCACCAGTGCGGACCACGAGACCAGGATGCCCGCCAGGATGGCGGCGACGTAGTCGAGAAGGACCCGGTTGTGGTCGGAGAACATGTAGAAGAACAGCATGATCACCAGCAGGATGACAGCCGTCGAGGTCCGAAGCGGGCCCGTCTGGACGTCAACCGACAGCATGGAAGAAATGTACGTGTGCATGAGATCACCCCTCTCAATAGGTTACAGGGATCTAGCACTAGGCAATATAACCATAGAATGTATACAAAATCAATTTAGTTATATGACCTGCTTATGAATACATTTGTAGTACAATTTTCCAATGCCGAAAACCAATTTTCGTATCTGTAAGGACGTGATATCAGGCAAATGAGATAGAATATACCGAGGTTATGGCAGTCTGTTGGAAAAGCACGCTCAGACCGTTCGTACTATGATTTGGCTGGTATGTCAGCAACATCCAATGTGATTTTGTCACCAGGTTTGGCCTCTTGGCGGAGGATTTTTTGAGCGACAGTATCCTCGACAGCGCGCTGCAGAGCGCGGCGCATTGGGCGGGCACCCAGACGTGGGTCGTTGCCGACTGAGACGATTTTGTCGATAGCAGCGTCAGTTAATTCGACACTGATTTGTTGCTGCTGCAGTGTCTTGTTGACGCCGCCTAGCATGAGCCTGACAACCTGGGTCAGCTCTTCTGGCTTCAGTGGACGGAACAGCACAATTTCGTCAAAACGGTTGAGCAGCTCAGGTTTGAACTGGCCGCTGTTGATAAGCTGGTCGGTAAATTGCTGCTCAAATGCTTCCAGTTCTTCACCGGCTTCAATATGTTTGCGAATTTCATCTGCGCCTGCGTTGCTGGTACATATGACGATGGCATCTTTGAACGACGCTGCTCGACCCGTACTGTCAGTCAGTTGTCCCTCGTCCAGCATCTGCAACAGCAAGTTCAAAATGTTTGGGTGAGCCTTTTCAATCTCGTCTAGCAGTACGACGCTGAATGGTTTTTCGCGGACCTTTAGGATGAGACTGCTTGTCTCATTTTGTCCGCCACTGAGCAGTCGCGATACATCGCTTTCCTGTTGGTATTCACTCATGTCTAGTCGAATCATATTTGTCTCGTCGCTGAAATATGTTGCCGCTATTGCTTTACATAATTCGGTCTTTCCAACGCCGGTCGGGCCCAGGAACAAGAAACTGCCGATAGGTCGGTTGGGACTAGAGACGCCGGCACGTGAGCGGCGCAGTGCGTTGGCAACCACGGTGACAGCGCGGCTTTGGTTGATCATGCGTTGATGGATGGCGTCCTCCAGATTCAGGAGCTGGTCGGCCTCGACCGGCGCGGCGGTGCTCGCTTTTACCCCCGTAGTTTGCTCAATGGCGGCCTGGATGGAGGCCGCCGATACGACACTCTGATTGGCGTGGGTGAGCGCTTGTTCGAGCAGCCGAATGGCTTTGCCCGGATACGCGCTGTCTTGATCGTAACGGCCACTGAGCCTGAAGGCTTCTTTCAGGGCGTCGTAGGTTATGAGGACTTTGTGCCTGACCTCAAACTGTGTGGCTGCATCCTCGACGGCTTGCATGATACTGGTCTGATCAGGCTCATTTATGACGACAGGCGTAAGCAGACCGGCGAATGTGGGATTGTCCGATTTGAGTTTCTGATAGTCACGCGGATTCATGGCAAATACACACTGCACAGAGCGAGATTGTAAGACGGGCAGTAAGATTTGGGTAACGTTAACGGCACCTGGTCCGGTTGTGAAAAATAGCTGCGCGTCATCGAAAAACAGAATAATATTGCCAGCATGTGACGCTTCACTCATCAGCACATTAACCAAGTGTTCTAAATCTCCGGGTCGTTGTGCGGCCGAAATTATGGGGCTAGGGCTGAGTCCAATCAGTTGACGGTGCTCAATGCGCCGATCTTTGCTTTCCGCCAACAGACTCTGCGCCAATGCATAAATGTGTTTAGTCTTACCAACGCCGCTTTCACCAACCAGCGCGATACCTGACGCGCCTTGGCTAAAGGCACTCTTGATACCGGTAACGCCCGGGCTATCGAGTAGCGAACCGTAGTGCGCGCCATGCTGCTGTATGCTCATGCTGATGTTATGGCCAAACCGATTCAGTTGCGGCGTAAAACCGGTCGCCCAGTCACGTCCTATACCGCCGAAGTGCGTTTTGTCCTGGCGCATGGTGGCGAGATCGCGACCAAGCCAGCCATTGACCGCTAGGACGTCCGCCTCGGTGATTTTTAGCTGAGTGAGTGCCTGCATTACTCCCGCGTTCGTCAGAATCAATGCGCCTGCAATATGGCCGGGTTCGATAGCTTTGCACTGCGCATCGTTAGCTAGCTGTGCTGCCTTGTCCCAGACGAACAGTAAATCACTGGGATTTTCGCTCAGTCCCTGCTCTATGCTGGAGGCAGGCACCATCAAATGGTTGCTGAAAAACAAGAGCTGCCAATGCTTGGCAAGCTGTTGCCACACCAGCTTAGGATTTTGGTCGCGGCCGGGTTTGAGACGTTGTAATACGTCACGGTGCAGACGCTCGTTGAGTTCACTGCCAATAGGATCGAGGATGGACAGGTCCAGTTTCCACCAGGTGGCTATCATCCACAAAAACGCTGCCGGTGCGAATAACGCGTAGGCGAACTGCTCATGATCGAGGGTGAGGACAATGGCGAGGGCAACGAATGCGACGGCGGCAGCGCCGCATAGTAGTGCGCCCGTCTTGCCAATGCGCTTGCCCAGCCGCGCCTTTTTGGCACGGACGGAGTGCAGATCGAGTTCGGCTGCCATTACAGCATGAATCCTTTTATCAAAGAAGCAATAATCGCCAAAGGTACGAGCGGCCACAGCAATACTTGGAGCAGTCCAACAACCAACGTGAGGATGGCGATGACGGCAACTGCTAGTAGCACACTAATCCGTACGACAAACCCAACGCAACGACTGACAAAATTATCAACCATGGCACGCAGATGCGCGTCCAGGCCAGACCCGGGGTATGTCATGATGCGCCGCCATGGCGCAAACAATGTTCTTAGTAGTGTCGCTACAGAGAAATCCTGGCCTACTGCCAGCATGCGCTGTTCGGCACGTTTGAATACGAGTTGCCAACCCTGGCCATACCACCAGCGAAAGAGCTCGAGTATCATCATAAGCGTTATTGTAGCATTAAATACCACCTGAGTTGACTTTTGCCTGACTAGGGTATGTACTCAGACGTATGATTTTTGATCATAATGAACAATTTGAACGCGAGCCAGATGCTGTTGACAGAATGATGCTGGCCGCGCCCGGCGCGGTTGCGTACTGGGGTTCTGAAACCTGGGATAGGCATCTCAGGCCAATTGCTGAGCAGGCGCTGGCAGATGCTCCTTCGGCGGAAACTGAGCTAGGATGCGTACGCTCGTCAGTGTGTGTCGAGCTAGTAGAACTCCAGCTAGCTGGCGCACATGCTGGGCGGCTTGCTGCATGGTGGGCTGCCCACGACAAGGGTTAGCGGCCAGCGGCATGATTGGGAGAGGTATATCGTGTGGCTGCGCCACACTTACTGCAGAGAGGGATTCGAGTTCTCCGCGAGCGCAAATTGCGCTGATAATCCACCCCGCGCACAAGAGAGGTATAGCGGCCTTCGGCCTTTTCCGCTGCGATTATCTTGAGAGAGGGATATCGCGTGGCTTCGCCACACTCCTACCTGCGGTGCTCGTCGATAACGTGCGAGCACGATATCGAGCTGCGCTCCTCCTTCGCCGAACCATTCGGCAAAGCCGAATGGGTTCGTATCCCTCGAACGCAGTCAAACAAAAAACCCGCATGGGCAGGCATTTTGTTTGGCGGAGGGAGAGGGATTCGAACCCTCGAGGGCTTGCACCCAACACGCTTTCCAAGCGTGCGCCATAGGCCACTAGGCGACCCCTCCTCCTAACTCGTAAACAGTAGCTCAGCTCTCTGTATTACAAATTTGGCGTTTGCACATGACTGGCAACACAGCGCGATTATACCTAAAAAATTACTACAATAACACCTTGCCCTGTCGTTGCATAAAAGGCTAAACTATTAACAGATATGGCACTCATAGAACTCAAAGACGTCAGCAAACTGTACGGCTTCGGTGACGCAGCTACCATTGCGCTGGACGAAGTTAATCTCACCATTGATAGCGGTGAATGTGTGGCGATCATGGGCCCAAGCGGTTGTGGCAAATCAACACTCCTCAATACTATTGGATTACTCGACCGTCCGACCCATGGGACATACTCATTTAATAACCGCCCAGTGTCGCATCTGCGGCCAAACCAGGCGGCCAAAATGCGCCGAGATACCATTGGATTTATTTTTCAGTCTTTTAACCTCGTGCCGAAGATGACGGCGCTGGAAAATGTTGCCCTGCCCCTGAGTTACAAAAACATGACTGCCGGACGCCGCGAACGAACTGCCAGCAACATGCTGGAGCGGGTCGGTTTGCAGCAGCGCGAGTACTTCTATCCAAGCCAGTTGAGTGGTGGCCAGGCACAGTGCGTGGCGATTGCCCGCGCCCTGGTTAATAACCCAAAGGTCATCATCGCCGATGAACCAACCGGCAACCTCGACAGCGAAAGTTCGCGACTAGTCATGGAGCTACTCAGCGAAATTCACGGCATGGGCAACACTATCATCTTTGTGACGCATAACCCAGAGCTGACGCGCTATGCTACCCGGGTCGTGTATATGCACGACGGCGCTGTCGTTTATGACGAGCAGTCCAAACTTGGTCGAGTTGCCAATCGGGCGCGCAAGATTATGTACGATATGCCGGCTACGTCAGAAGATGACGATGTGGCTGGCGTGTCGACGCTGATGCACGCTATTCCCGATAAACCGGCTGAGCGAAAAAAACCGAAGCCCAAAAAACACAATCGCAAGAGTAAGGGTGGCAAGAAAACAGTACGAGGTAAGCGCTGATGACACCTACAAAAAAATCGACAACCAAATCCAAGCGCCAAATACTGCGCTCATTTACGCGTGGCGATGTGAAGATGGCCGTCTCGGCTCTGCAGCAAAGCCCCGGCGAAGTACCCTGACCATCCTCGGTATTGTGATTGCGGTAGCGGCCGTCATCATGATCGTGGCAATAGGTGATGGGGTCAAACAACAGGTACAAGGCCAGGTCGACAAGCTAGGCAAAAACCTCCTGCTGATTCGTCCCGGATCCAGTAACCAGGGTCTCGCTGGTGGACTTGGCAGTTTGACAGGTCCCACTACCACGAATAGTCTGGATGAGCGTGACTTGGCAGCTGTCGATGCCGCCAAGGGCGTGTTCGAGGCGGTTCCACTGAGCACGGTCGATGGTACGGTACGGACCGATGAAAACCGAACGAATTTAGCTGGTCCAGTTGTCGCCACAAACAATGCGTTTGTGTCAGTGCTAAACCAACAGGTTCAATACGGCAGTTTTCTGGGCTCAGAATCCGAGAGTGATAGTCGAGCGGTAATAGGATCCGACGTGGCGGCATCACTATTTGAAGAGAATGTGCCGCTCGGGCGCAGCTTTAGCTTCAGGGGTCACCAGTTCGTGGTAAGTGGTGTTCTGAAGCAGTTCGACAGTAACCCGCTGCTCGGTGATGCGGACTTTAATAACGCTATATTTATCAGATATGACATGGCGCAGAAACTCACCGGAGGCAATGCTGCTATTTATCAGATACTTGCACAAATCGATCCAGAGGCTGAAATGGGTGACGTCTCGGCAGCGATTTCGAGGAATTTATCAAAAGTGCATGGCGGGTCTCACAACTTCTCAGTATTGCGTCAGGGCGAAAGCCTGGCCGCCACGAATAAGATTCTTGATACACTCACGGCATTCACCCTCGTAGCTGCTGCAATTACATTGCTGATTGGCGGTGTGGGCATAATGAATGTCATGTTGGTATCGGTGGCTGAGCGCATGCATGAAGTCGGTATTAGGAAGGCGGTCGGCGCGACCAGTCGGCAAATATTATCGCAATTTTTGACTGAGTCAATTGTGCTCAGTAGTGTCGGCGCTATCGTTGGCTTGGCGGTGGCGGCTGTGCTGGTTTATCTTATCTCACTGTACAGTGATCTGCACTTGGTTATGCCGTGGTCGACCGCGCTCTGGATGGTGCTGATAGCTATCTTGGTCGGTACATTATTTGGATCTGTCCCTGCCCTCAAGGCAGCTCGCAAAGATCCAATCGAAGCGCTGCGTAGTCAGTAAGCTCTGCTCAACGTATATACGGACGTATATACGTCACCCCTGGAAAAACGCGTTATGAACTTATTGCCAAAACAGTGCAACTATGGCTGCTGCGCCCGAAATGGTCATGGCGCCCGTCGTAAACCAGCCGATGCTACGAGACAGTGGCCCATTGCGCCATTTTCCCATGATCTTATGGTCGCCACTCATCCGTACTATCAGAAATAGCACGATTGGTGCAACCAGGCCGTTGGCGATCGCGGCGTAGATAAGTGCCTTGATTGGGTCGATACCTATGAAATTGATGCCGAGTCCCACGAGCATCGATATAATGATGACACCGTAAAACGCGGTTGCCTGTCCGAGCTTTTGGTTGAGTCCCTCGCGCCAGCGGAAACTTTCGGCAATCGTGTAGCTGCTACTGGCGGCCAGGACGGGTATTGCCAACAGTCCGGTGCCGATAATGCCGGCCGCAAACAGGAAGTAGGTAGCGTCGCCCGCGAAGGGGCGGAGTGCTTCGGCGGCCTGCGCTGCGGTCGTAATTTCGGTGACGCCATTTTGGTACAAAATACCTCCACAGGCTGCGATGATAAAGAACATAACGATTTGTGACAGAAACATGCCGGTCCAGACATCGACGCGCATGCTGCGAACCTGTTCCTTTTCCAGCTTGCTGCGACGCAGGCGCAACGTCGTTTTGCCACGCAAAATTTGCTCCTCGACTTCTTGAGAAGTCTGCCAAAAGAACAGATATGGCGAAATGGTGGTTCCTAAGATTGCACAGATGATTAATATTGATTCTTTGGAGAGCGTCACGCTCGGTATATAGGCGTGCTGAAAGACGGTGTGCCAGTCGAGGTGAGCCAGGATGGCCGAGGCGATGTAACTGAGCAGCACCAACGCTAGCCATTTTAGATACTTGGCGTAGCGCGCGTACGGCGTGAAAATCTGCAGCGCCAAACTAAACAGGCTGAAGCCAATCACCAATGCCCCAAAGCGCAACTCGGGAAAGAGCAGCTGGGCGGCTTTTGCCATGGCGCCGAGGTCGGCACCGATGTTAATAACATTGGCAACGAAGAGCAGTGTCGCGATGGCGTGTAAGACACGCTTGGAATAATGGATGCGAATATTGCCAGCCAGTCCCCTGCCCGTGACCAGGCCGATGCGGGCACACATTTCTTGTACCGCAGATGCGAGCGGCAACAACCAGGCTGCCATCCATAAGAATTGGTAGCCGAATTTAGCACCAGTCTGGCTGTAGGTGGCAATACCGGACGGATCGTCGTCACTAGCGCCTGTTGTCAATCCTGGACCCAAGCTATGCCAGTAGTTCTGGCCCTTCTTGACGAGTACGCTGTTGGCACTACGGTTCGCTAACGTTGTAGTCCCTGTGACGGTTTTGTCGAGCCACACCGCGGGCGCTTCCGCACCCTTGCGGAGGTAGTAGTCGCTGTTGCGCGTCGTAGGTTTGATTGGCATGGTTTTGATTTGTTTGTGTTTGATAGGTAAATGCTACTAGAAGTACTGTCCGTAATAATACCAGAAATGGTTTAAAATCACCGCAAGTATGGCGATGAATATCAAGACAACAATGTCAAGGTGATGGCGTCGGCTAAATCCGACAGTGGATCGTAGCCAAGCGGGTGTGGCAAAGTGCTTGGCTTCGAACATGTACAGTGTGGT
Organism: uncultured Candidatus Saccharibacteria bacterium; assembly: GCA_963730375.1. Classification (GTDB taxonomy): domain Bacteria; phylum Patescibacteriota; class Saccharimonadia; order Saccharimonadales; family UBA4665; genus UBA6224. The sequence goes on from CAVSRJ010000004.1 coordinate 82,430, forward strand.
GTACCAGAACATAGTTATCACTGCGATATCCGTCAGCAGACAGTATGGACACAGGGCGTTGATGTCATAGATACTTTCTCCCAACAGCCATAGTGCAAATACAAGCCCGACAGCCTGGCCAGCATAGAGACCGAGCCAAAACCATCGTTTGAATGTCGCACCGGCCAGCATGCCGACTCCAACGGCGGCAAGTGCGCCAAACCCAATCAAACCAAGCCAGGGATTGGGGAATCCAAAGATGTCGCCCTGGTGCGAGCTCATGACACTACCGCAACTGATTACGGGATTGAGGTTGCAGTTCGGTACGAAGCTGGGATTTTCGACCAGTTGTAATTTGTCATACGTAAGCACGAACGATGCAAAAAGCCCCAAGGCGCTGCCGATAGTGAGTATCCACGCTAGAGGCTTCTCGAACAATGGTTGCTTGGCGGGCTGTTTGTTGGTTGATTTCTTGGGTGCAGTTTTGGCCATATCTAGCGTCTAGTATACCACTTCGCGGCATTATTCGGCGCAACTACCGGTGTCGCGGGCGCGATTTTCGGCAGTAGCAGTATGCAGTTCCTGGATGACCTTCTTAGTGTCCAGGGCGTAACCGATGTTTTTGTATGTGGTTGATTCGGCAAAGACGACAGCAATGACCCTACCTTGCTTATCGATGACCGGGCCACCAGAGTTGCCGGGGATGATGTCGGCCTGTAGTTCGTAGACGACACGCTCGGTCCGGCCGGTGCCATAGATGTTGCGACCTAGTGCGGTGAATTTGTTGAGAACGGCAGCGCTATCTGCTTTGAGCGATCCACCGCCTGGATAGCCAAGGACGGCAGCTGGACTGCCGTGAGCTGGTGACGCGGTAATCATCGGAATGGCGTCACCGGCGAGGCCGGAAACTCTCAGCACTGCCAAATCCAAGTCAGGGTCAAACCATATCGGTACTGCTCGGTGGCTGCCGTTGGTGTCCTGGACGGTGATGTGGTCAATGCCAGCCACGACATGCGCATTCGTCACTACGACATCTGCGTCTACGACAAACCCACTTCCCTCAACGATACCACCGCAGCCAGGGCCCTGGATTTTGACGACTGATTTCTCGGTCGCGGCGATGGCCGAGGTGAATTGTGTCAGTCCCGGTTGATCAACGGTCTGGCTGGGTGGCGGCTCGATGCCGGCAAATACATCGGGAAAGCCGTTTGGATCAATTAGTCTACCGATATTATCGACAAGCTCAGGAGCTGACGGCAGATGACGGTTCAGGGTGCGAATAACGGCAGAGCCCCCGATGACTCGTTGTATGCCCGGATATGGCAACGATGCAAACAAGTTAGCGCACAGCCACACCACTAGCAGCACCGATGCCACGGCCATTGCCGAGCCCAGTGCGTAATCTATTGGATTGACGGCGTTCTGCAGCAGTTTACGCTTGACCACATAGCCAATGTATTCACCGATACTCAGCAGCAGCATGCCGGTTCCGAGTATGACAATCAGGGTCACAATCGTTTTCGACAAGTCGGTATGTACCAAGCTGATGAGGTGCGGTTGTAGCACTATGCCCAGCCACAGCCCGCCGACAAAGCCGAGGCTCGAGAAAAATTGCCGGACAAAGCCAATCTCGAGACCGCGAAAGAATGCCGCGATACAAAAGATGATAATAAACAAATCGAGGATGTTCATGTGTCTGTATCCTATTCTACAGCACGAAGGGTCTCGACAGTGGGTATACTTGGTATATGCAAGATGCTGCACATCAGGACCAGACTAATCTTCACCCTGACTCAACAGTTGGCGCAGGTCTCAATCGGACAGCGGCGAGCGCAACACTACACTGTCTGGCAGGCTGTTCGATAGGAGAAGTGCTGGGTATGCTCATCACGACAGCTTTGAGCTGGGCTGCATTCAGTAGTGTGCTCGTATCGGTACTATTGGCCTTTGTCTTCGGCTACGCACTCAGTATGCGGCCACTGCTGTCGCATGGCATCGCCTTTCGAACGGCGCTCGGTGTGGCGCTAATTGCCGACACAGCATCCATTACTACAATGGAAATCGCGGACAACGCCTTTATATTGTTTATACCGGGGGCGATCCATGCGGGCCTGAACACCTGGTTGTTCTGGTGGACGTTGGCGGTCTCGCTAGCAGTGGCGTTTGCGGTCGCCTATCCCGTGAATCGATATTTGATTGCCCGCGGCAGAGGCCATGCTGTCGCGCATCAGTATCATCACTAACGCTTCCGAATTTGGTAGGATCGCGAGCGGCTTCGTACGAGTCTGTTCATGCCCAGTATTGCCACAAACAATACAGCGATAAGAACATAGAACAGCCGACTCGGCGCATGCTGTTTGGTTGCCACGAGTTCTTCGTTGAGCAATCGAAGGCGAAGCGTCGCGCTGTCGCTGGTCTGCATGCCGGTGTATTCGGCTGATAGACGAGGCTTGTGCCGGGGGTCGAAGTCGAGCAACTGTCGCTGCTGCAGACGCAGAGAGATAATCTGGTTCGATGGCGACGTCACCATCGTAATCCCAACATTATTGATACCAGTCACCGTAACGGTTCGTTCGATGGCGGTATCCGGGCCAAATAGCGGGGTGTAGCGGAATTGATCGCCGACACGGATCGTTACACTATAGCCGAGATTGGTACGCGCTTGCGCGATAGCGTTTAGCAGAAAGTCCATATGATTTCCGGCCGACGTGCCGCCCGAACCGTTACGGTCGCCGCTGCCATACCCACTGTAGCCTGGGATAATGCTGCTGGGCGATGGTTCGCTGGGAGTTGTGGGCTTGTGGCCGTCTGGTTTGCTGGGTGGTACTGGAGTAATAATTTGGCCACACGCTTCCGGAGTAATGTATTTGATTGTTCCCAGACCCACGTCGATCACTTGGAATACACAGTCCATTGGCAATATTTGCTGCTTGAATGTCGCCTTTTCTGCGGAGGCTGGTAGTTGCTGAAAACTAACAATCAGGATGGCGAGTGTTATGATTTGCCGTATCGTCGGGTGTCGTCGCATTAGTTCGCCGTAATTGTGATGGTTAAGTTCAGTGTATAGCTACCGGCAACGCGATTTGGTGGGACTTTTTGACTGAGTCCAACGCCGGTTATATCCCAGTAGCAGTCCACTTGGGCACCCGTGGTGGCGCTTGCGACGGTAATAGCATCCGTCGTTCCCTGGATAAACCCGGCACTGAACCAAGTGCGACATTCGTATTTGTGCAGTTTGTTTGTGGTGTCAGTGTGCCGCCGCCAGCGGAGACGGTGAGCTGGCCGTTAGTACAGCCGCTGCCGGCGGCATCGTTAAAATCATAGCTATGGCCACCACCGTCCGACCACAGCGTCGTCGGACCACTGGTAGCTGCGATGGTGAGTGACCAGGCTGGGTTGTCGGTGGTATTGTTGACACGAATTTTCTGTGCCGTGACTCCGAGAGTTCCGGTACTTGTCTGGCAGTTAAACGATTTGCTTAGTGTGGTCAGAGCCACGGACGGGCTAGCAACTGGCGTTCCGCTTCCATTGACAATATCCGCTCCCAGCGACGGACTGGCCGCCAATGAGCGGAAGGCCACAATTTGTCCACGCCAGTTCCCTGACGAGTTAACCGATGCCGTTGTAGTGTAGCTACCCGCACTGGTGACGATAAGGTGTGCCGCAGCAAATACACCTCGACTAGAGGGTTTGCCGTTGTTCTGGCCAAAGCCGCCACCGGTAAGTCCCGTGAATGAGTTATTCCAGGTAGTGCCGTTGCCGCCAGAGTCGTTGGCAACCGCTGCAAATAGTAAATCATTCGTATGGACGGTGGTTACGGTGCCCGAGCTCTCGGCGTTGCTGTTGCCGGTAGATGCGGTGACGTTGGCACCCTCATATGCCTGATAGCTATGGACGCCACTATATTCGTAGATATGTGCTCCTATCGTCAGGCTGGCGCTAAACGTGCAGGTCAGCGCGGTCTCAGTTCCGTTCGAGATCTTATAAAATATTGCCTGACTGACGGTACCGGTTTGGTTTAGGGCCGTGGAATAGCCGGATGGCGTAGATATGGTGGCCGATCCGTTGGCAGCGCAGACGGCGATGAGCAGCCGTCCAGATGTGGCTGTCGCGCCGAGCGTTGCCGTTGTACTTGTGCCTCCTGTTACGGAAGCTGTTTGTTGCTGAACAAGTGCTGGTGCGGCACCAGCTCGCCCCGTCGCCAAGCTACTAGCTACGAGTCCAACAATGAGGCATGCCAGCAGCCATGATGCACGCTCGGTGCAGCCCCATAAAGTAGATAGTCTACGCACAGAATCTTACTCCTTGCCAGAGATTTTGGGCGGTACCTTGAGATCCTGACCAGATTTTACCGTGTAAGGAGGCTTTAGCTTGTTGGCGGTGGCGAGTTTTTTCCATGAAATGTCGTACTTTTCGGCGATGTCTTGGATGGTGTCGCCGGTCTTAACCTTGTAGTGTGTCCAGTGTTGCTTGACGTGATGTTTGTGGGTGCGACGGTTAAAAAGCCAAATTACCCCGGCAACTATCAGTCCAATAAGACCGACTTCTATTAGAAATGCTAATGGCTTTGGTGGTGCAAAGAATAGTCCTGATGACGCGGAGATGGTTTTTTGCTGGCCACCTTCTGCTCCGAGGCCAGTCTCTGGGTCGCTGTTGTACACGGCAGAAACACGTGCGTGATACCAGCCGCCCCAAAATGGACGTTCGAACTCAAAGTTCCAGCTAGCAGTCGTGTCGGCCAGGACCGGAAATGTGCCGTTTGCCTGAGTTGGTCCGTCGCCGACAATTGGGTCGAGTGTCGTGTTCAGTGTCGTGTCCAACGAGACGTTGCCGGTGTTTTTAAGATTAGGTGTAATGCGGAAATTGCCGTTATCGAGTCGTGTGACATCTACCGATGTAATCGCGACAGACTTTACAATCTTACCTGGGATGGTCACGGCCACTCGGATGGCCGAGCGAAAGCCCAGCACGACGCCGTTTTGCGATGTCTGATCTGTCTTTTGTGAGGCGTCTTCTATGGCAATACAGCCGTTATGCTCACCGACATCCACCTTGTCTGGTGCAGTGATGGTGAATGGAATCGTGACATTGTCATTGGCCGGTACGGTGACCTGCTCTTTGTCTAGCTGTATCCAGGAGCCGACACTGGTTTTAGTTTCGACCTTCTGTGCGCATGAGAAGTTACCGCCCGATGCTACGACCGCATCGACTGGGTAGACGCTGATGGTACGTTCTTTGTTCGTGTTGTTAAAGATGGCAACGCCATCCTCGGCGCTTTGCCCCGGCTGTAGCGTGTAAATGAAGATTGATTGGGTACGGGGGTTGTCGGCGCGTGGGTGTGCTGGCTTGCCACCAATACCGCCGTTCTCTACCGCAAACGCAGTGCTGGTCAACAGAGAAGCTCCTGTCACTAGCAACGCGACTGCCAATAGGAGTAACTTTTTCATAGTGTCTTTACTGTAGCGTAGTCTGTTCGATTACGCCAGTTTGTGTCCAACTAAAGTTATAGCGCCGTAACGGTAATGGTCATGCCTAAGCTGTAGGAACCAGATACCTGCAGCGATGGAACTTTTTGAGATAAGTTAACGCCTGTCAGGTATCCCTTCCAGCCGTTGCCAGTGCTCTCGCTCAAGAGTGTAATGCTGTCGGCGCTACCGTTGCTAAAGGCGGTTGATGAGCCCTTGCTGACGGATGCAGATCCACAGCTGCTTGAACAGTCGTCGGTCACGGTGCCGACCGATGGGTCAACCGTCATCTGGCCGTTAGTACAACCCGTACCGGCTGGATCGTCGAACGAATATGTGTCACTACCGGAAGTCCAACTGGTACCAGGACCACTCGTAGCAGCAATGGCGAGCGTAAAGCCGCTGTTGTTGGCGAGGTTGGTCACATAGACTTTATTGTTAGAATCACCGAGCGTGCCAGTGGCCGTTTGACAACTAAAGTTTTTGGTCAGGGCACCGAAGTTTACAGCTGGTGCTGCGACCGGTGTGCTGCCGTCATTTTGTAAAATGTCTGTGGTCAAGGTGCCGGCGTTGACGGTTTGGTTAAGGGTTGGTGTAGAAGCTGCGAATGTGACGGCAGGAGCCACTAACGCAACCAAGGCGAATGCAGCTACAACGATTGCGCTGCTGATAATTCTCCTCATGGTATCTCCTCTGTTACTTATACGTGACCTCATTGGTCTGAACAGACTGGACCTCACGTGCCTCATAGCCTATTGGCACTAGCATACTGCTTATGGTGGAGGGAGTCAATACGCTTACGCTAGATTTTTAGCAGGAGATCGCAATTTATATATCGCCATGGTGAGTTGCGCGCTATGGATGCCGAAAGGATAGTAGCGAACCGCTACATCAATAACTCGTTTGTCCTTGGTGGTATGTCGAGAATTATATCGGGGCTGTCCTAGAAAGCTACCTTCTTTGTTGGCAATCTCAATAGGTGTTGATTCGTACGTAATTTCCTGCAATTCATGGTTTTCGACGCCGAGATCGCGCATGCTGAGCTTACGTAAGTCATCCAAATCGTATCCTAGATGCTTTTGCGTAGACTTGCTGGCCGCAACAATTGAGCCAGCGCTGTCAAACACGATGACATAGCTGTTGGGCTGGCGTCGGAGCAAATCTTCGAAGGCGTGCAGTACATTTATATGGCCGCAGCGTGGGCACTTAACCTCAATGATACCCAGGCCAATACTGCCACGGAACAGTAGTTTGCTACACTGCTCACACCGCATGTCGTCGAGGCCAATTGCCATCATAGTGGCATTAGTATACCACTAGATATACTAAAACTATACAAAGGATAGCACTAGGTTTTGATACGGAAACGTTTCCAAATCAGGCCGTCGAGAAATAAATGGCTAAAATAGCCGACCACTGCTGCGCCATACATTAATGCAGCCGGGAGTAGCACCTCGGGCCGGTATAGATACGGGATGATTATCAGCGGTGCCGGTACAAGTAACATGGCGAGTTTGCTGTGCGTCCAGCCGCGGTGCTTGCCGATGATTGGGGTCATGGCGACGAGACCAAGGTAGGCAGCTGCCTCGATGCGCCCATTGAGAATCAATAGAATATCGGCGATAAAGGCGATGCCAAAAAAAATGTTCTGACCCTTGCTGTTGGTATCGACATCCGGCCATAGCCCGAACAGAACCGCAATGACGTAGAGCCCAACCAGCATCTGCCAGTCGGTCAGTAGCCCATGAGTTTGCTGAATTGTTGCATTCGGCGCAGTGTACAATGCTGCAACATAGACGGTGTTGCACACCCCTGCTCCGATTATATGCCCACGCCAATTTGCCATGGAACCAGTATACCTGACTATCGTGGTACTCGAGCGCCACGCATCAACAGATTGTCTCGCTCAGCGTTAGCACTCCTAGTTTCATCTTCTGCCGACGCCTGCTTCTCTAGATTTGTCACGTCAAATTCGAAACCGCGCTCATTAAATGCTTTGCCGAGTCCTAGCATATGGTGCAAATCCGAACGCAACATTGTTCGAGCCATCCGAAAATCACCCTTGCCGAGCTCGACGGAATCAAAATAGCTCTGGACTGCTTCTGACCCTACAACAAACTTCGCAAGCGCGAATGGGCGCTCGTGTATCTCGACCTGCTCCACGCCGGAATTGACATCGAGTGGAAGGAGCGTAAACTCAACCCGCGCATCGATTTCTGCTGGGTTAGGATTGCCGCCAAATCGGATAGTGGGCTCTGTCTGGATAATGCCGCTCAAGCGTCCAGCTTGGCTGGGCACTACCAGCGGTTCGCCGGGCTGCATCCGAGTAAAGCTGCCGTCAATAGCATCGAACTCCCGCGTGCTTATTTGCTGGCCAGCAAAGGTGTTGCGTAGATTATGAAAGTCCAGTACATAGCCAAGCGGCGTGCGCTGATCCACTTCTTCTGCTTCAGCAAATGCCATCAAAGCGACACCGGCCTCCCCGAGGGCAGTTCGCCAGGTTGTACCGCTCCGTTGACGTATTGTGGCAGCCCGAGCTTCGAGCGCCCGCGCTTGTTGTTCGCTGTGGCGAAGGCCTATGGCGACAGTGTCACCAGCATTGATTGCGTGTTCGACGGACTCCTCCAGTGCATGCGGCGTTTGTGGCATTGGTTCTTCTAGTTGATGCATTAGTTACTCCTGTTCTGAACCATTATACTACAACACGTTTAAAGAATACTACAAGTTCAGGTTCTGTTTATCACATATCTTTATAACGGCGCTACCGGCTACTTTTGGCGTTTGCGTTTGTTGGGGTCGAGCTCTTTTTTGCGCAGGCGGAGTGATTTGGCGTGACCTCGAGTAGTTCGTCGTTTTCGATGAAGTCTAGGCACTGCTCCAGGCTGAGGATAGTTGGTGGCGTCAGCTGGACGACGCCGTCGCTGGAGCTGCTGCGCATGTTGGTCAAGTGCTTGGCCTTACAGACATTAATCTCCATGTCCTCTTGGCGGGTATTGAGGCCGATGATTTGGCCGGCGTAGACTTTTTCGGCGGGGCCGATAAAGATGGTGCCGCGGCTTTCGGCGTTTTGTAGTGCATATGGCGTGGTTGTGCCCTGCTCAAACGCGATGAGGACGCCGTTACGAAGCTGTTGCAAGTTGGCGCCAACCGGCTGATGGCCGATGACCAGGCTGTTCATGACGACGGTTCCCTTCGTCTTGGTCAGCAGGTCATTGCGTAGGCCGATCAGCGCGCGGGTCGGCAGTTCATAGATGAGCTTTGTGACACTCTTGCTGGCGGAGCTAAATTGCTCCTTGAGCGTTGCGCGGCGCTGGCCGAGCTCCATCTGGACGGTGCCGACGTGTTCCTCGGGTACTTCAATAATCAATTCCTCGACAGGCTCCTGGGTTTGACCGTCTTTTTCGATGGTCACGACTTGTGGCCGGCCGACTTCAAACTCAAAGCCTTCGCGGCGCATTGTTTCGATGAGTACTGACAAGTGCAGTTCACCACGGCCGGATACGCGGAAGCCAATGCCTTCGTCGCTGACGCGCAGACCGACATTGATTTCCAGCTCCTTCTTCAGGCGCTCGGCTATTTGTCGGCTGGTATTGAACTCACCCTCCAGACCTTTCATGGGGCTGGTATTGGGGCCGAGGAAGATCTGCAGCGTCGGCGCTTCGACTTCGATAACGGGCAGGGCTTCGGGTTGGTCGGCATCGGCAATGGTTTCGCCAATCTGGGCGTCAGCTATGCCGGTAAGCTGGACGATGTCGCCTGCGACACCGCCAGGAACTTCAAACTTGCTGACACCACGGCTCATAAATACTAGCTCAACCTTGGTTTTCTTGATGGAGCCGTCTTTTTGGCATAGTGCGACTTGGTCGCCGGCCTTGATTTGACCACGAGTAATACGTCCAATGGCGTACTTACCCTTGTAGTTGTCCCAGGCTAATGCCGTGACCAGCATCTGGAATGGTTTGTCCAGTTCGACATTAGGTGCAGGTACTTCGTTTATAATGGCGTCAAATAGTATGTCTAGATTGCCGGAAGCTTCACTGTTCCCTGGCGATTCCTTCCAGGCTTTGCCAGCACGACCAATTGCGTAATAGACCGGATAGTGCAGTTGGTCTTCGTGGACGGCCAGTTCCAGGAACAGATCAGCTAGTTCGTTTTCGACCTCCTGAATTCGGGCGCCGGGCTTGTCGATTTTGTTAATGATCACAATGGGTTTTAGCTCAGCCTCGAGCGCCTTTTCCAGTACAAACTTGGTTTGCGGCATGGGGCCTTCTTGGGCGTCGACAATCAGCAGACAGCCATCCGCCATGTTCAGCGTGCGCTCGACTTCGCCGCTAAAATCGGCGTGTCCCGGCGTGTCGATAATGTTGATACGGTAGTCGCCGTGCTGCACGGCTGTGACCTTGGCGGTGATGGTAATACCACGTTCGCGCTCCTGGTCGCCGCTGTCCATGATGAGCTCCTGGCTCATCTCAGCCTGATTGTCGCGAAAGGTATGACTCTGCTTAAGTAGCCCATCAACCAGCGTCGTCTTGCCATGGTCGACATGGGCAATAATAGCGATGTTCCGGATTTTTGCCGGGTCTTGGGTGAGTTCTGACATACAAATGCGCCCTTTCGGCGCCATGAGTTACTAATCGTTTGACTGAATTATAGCACATAACAGAGGTAATGGAAATATACGAAGCATAAGCGTATACTCAGACTATGAAATTTACACCAACACATCGACCCTACTGGTTTGTCGACATCAAATGGATTGTCGGCATTTTATTTTTTGTGGCACTAAGCGCGTGTGTCACAGCCTATACGGCGGCACGGTTAACCGACCGAAATGACGGGCCGCGGGTAGTCGCATTTGTCATTGGTACTGTCGCCATCCAGGATACCGGCGATAAGGATATTAAGCAGCAAATACAGCAGCAGCTCGACAGAGGTAAAACCTCCTTTCAGCCTGTCGAGGGCTTCCCTGCTGTCGCCATTTCAAAAGCTGACCTCGATCTATCAACTACCGATTTAAAGCAGAAGCTATTCGATGCCATCGGTAAAACTATTTATGAAGACGGACTGGACGGAGCGGCGCAAAAATTGTTCAAGAATCCCAAGGAGCGTGATCAATTCGTAGAACAAGCGAGTTTTCTAAAAATAATTGGCAAAGATACTCATGATAATTTTGTCCGGTTGCAGACGATGCTTACGGTCGTGGTCATTGTGTTGCTGGCTCTGCTCGTATACTTTAGTGCGGGTTGGGGACGCTTGGTTAGCCCTGGCATAATCTTCGTCCTGGTTGGCCTGCCGGGAACCGTGTTGGCTGGCACTGCACTGTCGGGAAAAGGTGGCGACACCAGCCTGTCGACGCTGCTTGCCGGACGATTATCGGCAGCACTGAACAGTGGCTATGGCGTACTATTCAAAATCGGGATTGCTCTGTTAGTGGTTGCCCTGCTGGGTAAGATTGTTACGCTGATACTGCACCGACGCACTCGTCAGCGTCTCCCGTCAGAAAAAACACCGGACGAATTGCCCAGTGTTCCAGAGAAGAAATCGACGAAAGAATCGTAGCTTTATTTGTTTGATTTGCGTCGTGAAGCAGGCTCGTTGAGCTTGCTCAGTAGCGACGTCTGCAACAGTGACCACGCAACAGCATTGATACTGAATACGACGATAGCTAATACCGTAATCTTCAGAATAAACATACCGACGCGTTGGTTCAGCAAGCTAACGATGCTGGCAGCAAAAAACGTCACAACGATAACTACCAGATAGACAAATTGTAGCTTCTGACGGTCTGATGTGCTTTTATTCCACTTGGCGAGTTGATTTCGATAATCGTCAAACATCATATGCAGTATATTAGCATAATTCAGATAAATAGTCAATTATGTGACGACGTAGCTTGATATATATCATCTTGTCTGTATGACGAAAGGCGTAGTGTTTACTGCCGACGTGCGCTATCTTGCTACAAGGAGGAGTCTATATGTTTGGAAAATCTGACACTAAATCACAGCAAGAGCCACTATTTAGAGATATGTCGAGCCGTGAACGACGGGTATACGAGTTGCTGAGAACCGCACCTGTCGGGGTGCTGTCGATGGTTGATCCAAATGGCGAGCCTCACGGCGTTGTCATTTACTTTACGATTCACAAGGATTTAACAATCTCCTTTTTGACGAAAACAGAAACCCGTAAATACGACAATCTTGTTCGCAACGATCACGTCATGCTGACGGTCTATGACCCCGCCCTGCAGGCGACAGTACAAGTGACGGGTCGCGCGCATGAGGTTGTTGAACCGACCAAAGTCAACGCAATCGCTGGCGGTGTGTTGGCAGCCAGTATGGCATCGAGTGACGGCAAGATGCCGCCGATCTCTAAGCTGAACGCTGGTACATACGCTGCGTTTACTATTCTGCCGGTACATGTGCGCATGGCCGTCTATGCAGACCACGCGCAGGGGGATTACGAGGCAATGTTTGACTCGATAGAATCATTCAAGTTGCCAAAGGACTAAGCGAGCGAATCTTTGTTGATACTGCGCTCGATTGCGGCAAGGTCTAGTACAACGATGGTTTTGCTCGTCAGGGTTATCCAGCCGCGATTTTTAAGCTTGCGCATCTCTCGGCTGATTGTTTCGCGTGATAATCCACTACGAGCAGCTAGATCGATTTCACTAACGCGGAGCCGGTAACTACCGTCTTTTTCTGGCGTACCGAAGCGATGGCATTCGGTTGCTAGCTCATTCAGTAGACGCGTATGTGCATTCCCGCTCATCAACTGCGACATCTTCTCGAGCAAGCCATCGATACCCCGATAGATTCGCTGCAGTAAATCCAGCAATACTGCTGGTTCCCGCTGGACAAATGCCAATACATCATCGGGTGGTACGATGTGCACTACCGCTTCTTCCTCGGTTTTGTAGAAATAGCGGTTTTGTGAACGGTTCAGGACCCAGGACATAGGGAAAAAGGCACCAGGCTTAAAAATGTTGAGTACAATCTCATCACCGCGATATGAGACGTCGTATTGCCGTACCTTGCCTTTTGTCAGGTAAAAGATATGTTCGGGTGATTCGTCAGCGAATAGTAGGATCTGCCCTTTCGGATATGTCCGCTTGGGGTATTTCGTAAACTCAGCCTCAATTGTTTCGGTAACCGAATTCGGCATACACACCTCTCTTCTATGTGTAACTATAGCGCCGAATTTAGGGAGGGACAAGCATTGCAGTGACGGCATGGTATTTTGGCCGAGAACGCTCTACTATACAACCATGAAAGCTGCGAAACTATTTGCCACAGCGGCTATTGTGGGTATAGCGGTTGCCGCTGTCTACCTCCTGTTCGAATGGACGCTAGCAGAATCCATCCAGCTCGTGTGGTATGACTGGATTGATATTGAACATAACTGGTGGATGGTAGCACCCTTTACCGTAGTTTTTTCTTACGCTTTCTTCGGACTCCAACATGTGCTCGACCAACAATCAGAATCACAAGAGCACGGATTAGCTGAACCGGTTGGCCGTGCCACCCTTCAGTCGTTAGGAGTTGTCTTAACTTGTAGGGTTCTTGTCCCTGTTCGCGGGGGCTTCGCTGGGTCCAGAAGCGGTTCTCATCCCTGCTGTAATGATTGTGGGACAACTTATCGCTCGCAAAACTGCGCAACCAACGGCAGGTGCGGCGCTGCTGGCTGGAGCGGGTTTCGTGGCGTTGTTCGTGGCATTTTTCAGTTCTCTTTTCGGAGCGTTATTGGGCATATATCTGCTGATCAAGACGCAAGGGATAAAATTAACCTTCCCCGTCGCATCTGCTTTCGCGGTTGCGGCCCTTAGTGCATATGCTGAGCTTCAGCTCCTGGAGCGACACTACTTTGCGTTCCCGTCCTATGATTTCCACGTGTCGATGCAGACTGTGTTTTGGATGGTGGTATTAGCTACTGCCGGGTATCTGGTCAATCGTATGTTACGGGTACTAGTGGATAGTTTCCACGGGGTGCATGCCGTTAACGCGCATGATTGGCGTCGCCTAGCGTTGGTGGCATCAGTTGGGCTATCGCTGATCTACATTCTGGGTGGCCCACAGGTACAGTTCACCGGTAATGAAGCAATCGCGCCAGTTTACAACCACGCAGCGGAGCTCGGCCTCACGAGTCTCCTGGTTATTATGTTGGCTAAAATTCTGGCTATCGCCTGGTCTCATGCAATGGGGTTTCGCGGAGGGCTTGTATTCCCCGTATTGCTCGTCGCAGCTGCTGCTAGTGGTATCGCCTCGTTGTATGTTAGTGACCTCAACCCGTTGGCTTGCCTGCTCATCTTTGTAGTGGGTGTACTGGCGGCCGATCGACGCACGAAAGTAATCATTGCAACCTAGTTTGTCGGCTGAACCAGGCCAGATTATTTAGCCAGCGCTATCTCAAACTTTTCGCGGTCGAAGCCAACTATCTTATCAACAGTGCCATCATCGTGTTCGACAGTGCTGAATGGAACGCCCATCTGTCCGCTTTGCTGCACCATGAATTGGGCTGCTATCGGGTTATGGTCGACCATGTATTCGTCATAGTTTATTTTCTTGTCATCTAGCCAGCGTTTGAGCATGACACAATAGGGGCATGTCGTGGTGCTGAATACTGTTACTTTCACAGGTATATCCTCCTTATGATTTATTAACGGTGCCGCCAATAGCTTCCACGTCGGTGATACCGCCTAAATCGGTAACGTTGGTGAAGCCAGCTTTCCGTAGGAGTGCTGCTGCCTGTGCAGAACGGTTTCCACTTTGGCAGTGCACGTAAATGTCGGTGTCTTTGCTAACTTTTGGCAACATGCCGTCCTGCATCTGCTGTAGTGATATATTCACGGCGCCGGCAAAATGACCTCGAGAAAACTCCTCTGGTGTTCTGACGTCGTAGAATTTTGCGCCATTTTTGACGTCAGCTTGCACGCTTGCAAAGGTTAGTTGCTGTCCATCGCTGTCGGTGGATGGTTTGCTAACGAGTAAAAATCCACCTATCAGAATAGCAATAGTTACAATAATTACTCCAAAAAGTTTCATGCAATCCCCTTCTGGCGACAGAATTTACAAGTGCCACTGATGGTTATACGACCCGAAATATGACAGTCTTCTAGGTTAGCCTCAACAATTGGCAAAACGTCACCCGCAATATCTGTATCCCTCAACATACCGCAGCTACTGCACATAAAATGGTCGTGTGGCGTCGTGTTACGGTCATAGCGAATGGCGCCCTGACAGTCGCACGGAGCAATACCAAGTTCTCCTCTCGAAGCCAATCGTGCGGTGGCACGGTGTACAGTGGTGGCGCTTAAGGTTGGGAATTCTGCCCGCAGTGCATCGAGAATCATTGCGTTGGTCGCATGGCCAACCCGACCCAGATATTCGGATATTGCCTGACAATATTTGCTGTCGCGTGGCGCAATAGTTGACGTACTCATAGTACCGTGTAGTATACTCGTATTAGTCGCTAATGTAAATCGTTTACATTAAAACGCATAACAGAAGGGACACCTAACAATGAATACTATGTTTATTGATGTGCGAGAGCCGTTTGAGTTTGCCTCTGGGCATGTACAGGGTGCTATTAATCTGCCGCCAGCCAAGCTGATGGATGGCGTTCCACCAAAGCTCGCTGAAGTGCCGCGTGACACACGGCTGGTCGTATATTGTCGCTCGGGTTCTCGCTCGAATGCATCAATTCCCTATCTGCAACGGATGGGCTTCACGAATATTGTCAATGGTATCAACAAAGACCAAGTGAAGGTTAGGTATCTCTAGCCCATCACTTTACGGGGTGGCTTAGGCGGTTTTTTCTCGGACGATTGCGCCGTGCTACTAGTCGCCCCGCTGGTTGTGGTAGGTGATGGAGTGTCACCGGCTGCTGCCTTCTTGAATGCTACTTGCTCACCAAGGGTGAACACATAGACGATGTCGTCACGGGCGATAAAGAAGTGCGTGGTAGCGTCGTTGACTTGGCTTGCGATGATAGGAGTCTTTAGTTCCTCCTCTAGGTTGAGTAGGTCATCAAACTTCTTCACCATAACGATGTCCTTGTGGGCAAGATCGGCTGGTCGGCTGGCATGGATGATAATGCCGTCGTGGTAGCGATATATCTTCTCGAGCTCACGCTGGTATGGTGACTTAATAATCTGGCGTCGCAAACCGTACACTGTGTAGGCCAGACCCAGTATTGTCAGGAGAACTGCCAGCGGCACCTCGTACATAGTGATAATGTCTTCGATTTTTTGCGATTGCTTTGGCACGACGTCATGGTGATCGGATTTTACGAATTTGCTGTTGATTTTGTATATTTGTTGGTCCAGCGGAGCGCTCAGTGTAGACACCTTAGTATCGCTAAACGGTGTGCCGTCTATACTACCTGACACTTTGACGGTGTAGGTAACGAGGAGTTCGGTGTTTACCGCTGCGTCGAACGCGAGTTTGAACTGGTCGATGGCGGCTCGGAGTTTTGTGTATGGCACCTGCACTTCGGGGTCGAGTGCCAACTGGCCGGTATTCTGGGTGCCCGTAGTCGGCTCTAGTAGGACGTAATCTTTGCTCCACACATTTGAAATGCCGAGCGTGCTATCGGTACTGCCATATGTACCGCGAACCGTTGCCTTGGCGCCATATTCATAGTGCAGCGCCGTAACGTCGGTGGCGCTCAAATTGTAACTAAAACGAGCATTGATACTGTCGGTGAGATTGGACAGATAGGCCGTGTCGGTCTGGCTAGGGCCGCCATCATAGAAACTGCTGCCCCGGTACTTTACGTTATATTTTGTATCCTGACGGATGGTGTAGGAATATATGTTGGTGATGGGGAGCGTCGTATGGACGCGCAATCGGTCACTGACGAGCCAGCCAGCTGCACTCAGTAAGAAAATGCCGAGCACGACGAACATGAGTTGGCGGCGGGTCTGTGGCTTGTCGCTGTTGGCGAGGTTGGTGTCGGTCATGGTGCCGGCCTACTTCCATGGGTCAGCTCAGCCAGCCAGACGGTCGGGTAACCAATATACGGCACAGTGGAGCGTACGATCCCTATCACCTGTGATTCGGCGACTAAAGGATCTTTGCTGGGGTTGTTATCACCTTTTGTTGTGAACACCCGTTTCCCACTCCCATCGGTAGCCGCGTCGATGGCAACCACCCTGTGCGTTATGATTATGTCTTTTCGTTTATATTGTACAATGTCGCCGATGCGTACGTCCACCGGGTCGCGCAGTTTTTGCGTAACCACGATGGATCCGCGGCTAAATACCGGTACCATGCTATTGGACGCAATCGCCGAAGGCTTGTACGAGAACACGCCTGTCATAAACAGTGTCAATGCCACCATGAGGATAAACCACATGACATCGTAGGCGCGCTGCGGGTGGCGATAGTAGTTGATGCGTTTATGTCGTGATTTTTGCTTGTCCTGGCGCGTACGGTCAATAGCAATGAAAACAACCACCGCTACAAGTGTCAGTGACATGCCCTGCATATACCAGTCGTAGTGCGGAATGATAGGCGGCAGGATAACAATAGCCGTCATGCCCAGGCGGTAGGTCAGCATCGATGGGAAGCCAGCCGAAATGGCAAGGTATGTCAGCAAGAAACTATCTACTATGGCAGGTACCCAGTTAGAGAACGCCAGTTTTATATAGCCGTCCAGCCCATCAGCATGCTGGAGACCGCCGAGACTCATCTGCTGTACTGCCAGAATCGTGGCAAGTAGTATCCCGAACCATACAACGTTGCGCCGACCTACCTGCAGCATCAGGCTGTGCCGTGCGTACTCGATAGCGTAGGCTACAAAGCCGAATGCCCACAAGTTGAAGAGTATGCCGCGCAGGCTATTTACAAGGGTGTTGTGGACATAGGTGGTAATGAGCCCAGATAAAAAGTAGATGACGAACCATACAGCTAGGATGCTACCAATCAGAAACGCTTTGTCACCGCGATGATGTACTCGATCCTGCTGATCATGCGCAACGTATCGAACCAAGCCGTAGATGCCCAGCGCTGCCAGTGGCTGTATGACATACAGGAATGTGCTGGACGAAACAAGGCGCGTCGTGGCTACGACTACCGACGTGATGGACAGAAGCAATAATGCCGACACCACTATCCAAACAGAAGCGTGAATGGTATGGAGTTTGGCAAACAGACGTGGCGACACTACAGCTCTCCTTCTACATAGTACCCTGATGACATCACCCAGTTCTGGTTAGAGGATGAAAAGGTGGCGACAAATTGGAAGTTGGAACCATTGTTGAGCGCCTGGGTGCTGTAGATGGTTAGCTGGGTGGGATTCTCTACATAATTAACCGTCGCTGGCATGTTGCTGACGCTGCTGGCGCTGGTGTTCCATGGCACAACGATGCGCCAGCCGCTTAGGTTTTGACCTGAATTGTTAGTTACTGTGAACGTGTATGGCCAACTATATGTCTTACCCTTTTTTGTTCTAGTACCCGCCACGGCATTGACGGTGAGGCCGCTATAGGTTTGGTACTGAGCTCCTTGCGTGCCTGACACGCCGATACTTGTGAACAGGTACGCAGGATCAGAGCTGCGGAAAACCAGCGTGTAGGTTGTGTAGGCTCCGGCTGCAATCGTGTTGCTGCCCGAGGCGGTGTTAACGTTACCTGCCTGGCTGCAGCTGGCGCTACTACAACTGACGTTCGAATAGTCGGCTGGCAGGCTAAAGGTCGACTGCCAGGAGGTCACCGAGGCAGTGCCATTGTTGGTTACCGTCACGTCGATGGTATATTGCCACTTCTGACCTTGGCTCGCTATGCTTTTGGTATAGGATATGTCCAGGTTTTGACTGGAGGAATAGGCCGGCTTGTTGCTCGTTGTATTGACAGACAAACTCTGTGAAAAAAGCGCATACCCCGTGCTCGTGAGAACAAGGGGTATGGTGACTAGCATGGCCACACGCTTTATAAATCGTGTTCGTTTTGGATGCCTAGACATGATTGATCAACACTCCAGGCGAGACTTCACCCAGACGATGGACGACCTATGGATTTTGATCGTAGTTCATCGTAATGGTAGCTACCTTGGAGTTACCGCTGGAAGTATCCGGGTTAGACGCTGCATCCCACGTGACTGTGACGCTAATAACGTTGGTGCCGCCACTGGCTGCTATGGTTGTGGAGCCGGCCGTTACACCAGACACTGCGTAGGTGATGTAGGTAGGTGCAGAACTATTGAGCGTTGTTAAGTCAGTGATGCTTGAGAGGATACCATCGATTGAGCCACTGTTCGTGACAGTAACATCATAAGTCGCTGTCGCTCCCGGATATGCGAGATTAACGTCGAAAGTTGCTGACGTGGCATCATATGTCGGTGCTGAGTTATCGGTCGCGCCCGTTGCCGACGTCTGGGTTATGTCAGTGATTTGGATGTCCCAGTTACCGCTGGCGGTACCGGTACCGTTAATGGTCAAGACCTGTGAATACGCTGCATATGCGATAGAGGCCAATCCCACCAGGACTACTGCTGCGATGATTAGCTTGTTTCTCATATATACCTTATGTTCCTTTAGTTTATCTATATGATGCCATTATCATATAACACATAAGCATAACCGACAAGCAAAATGCGTTCGCCTAAGCTCGCTCGAACTTAGTTTATTGCCTTGCATCCACTGCTCTTGCTCGGCAACATGATCTTCTTTGCTTTTTTTGAGTTTATGCTTTCATGAAATCGGCATATTTTTCTGCATAGTGAGGCATGAGTGCCTTCATCCAGTCATCAAACGTCTCGCCCCATGCAGTCTCGTTACATTTATCACAAGCAAGTATCTTCATAATGCACCACCCCACCTATTTAGATTGTACGAAATTTTGAGATTTCTGTCCTGACGAAGGGGTTATTTTTAGACTATTATTCTACTGCTTTTCAATCTACCCCTCAGTTATCAATTGTAAATTTGACAATAAGCGTAAGTATTGCTAACTTTAAAATATAATTAACCGTTAAGGGGAGGTAAAGGGCGGAACCGCGTGAGTATATACGAATCTGAACAATAATGAGGAGGAATTTTATGAAGATTATCTCTAACGTTAATAGAATAGTGACCCGTAGTATGGTCGCTTTTTTTGTTGTAGTAGGACTTAGTGTGGGGATGGCGATCCCTGTGAGTGCTGGGACTGATAATGGCACAAGCAACTGGTACAAACATACAGATTTCACACCTGCAAACACTCCGGGTTGAACGGGATGGCATACCGGACATGGTACTCAACATAAGTAACTACGACATTAATCACCCACTATGAGCAAGGTACCACTTCAATATGTCCTAGGACAATGCCCTGAATATCACCGCCCATACAGACTCTATATAGACGGCAAACATTCGGGAACTACTCGAGTTCACAACGTACGGGTACGCTATATGATGGTACATTGACATGAAAGGAATCGCCAACCACACGTTCAAAGCATATTGGAGATTGACAATAGTCCTCCATTCGCCACAATTAAGTTGAACCTGGACATATTAGCACAACAGCAAAGTATCCAAATACTTCATGTGTGTAGCGACAGCAAATAATAGCATGACCCATGTAAATCATTAGGATGCAAAGAATATAAAAAGCACCGGCAAACGCCGATGCTTTTTATATGGCCCACAACGATAGAGGAGTTATAACTGCAATAAAGCTAGATTTTGCAATATAGCCAGTATTTAGTGGCGAGGACTGATAGAAAATTTATTGCTGATCCAAGCCCATTAGCTGATCGTAGTTCTGGTAAACATGTTGTCCTGCTTGGGTTAATACGACGCCTGCCCTGGGATCGGTAAGTGAGCGTTCGACTACTCCTTGATCACCTAACTCCATAAATACAGCCGCAACAGCTGCTGGTTCATATCCTGTAGCAGCTTGAACATCAGCAATTATTTGGCCGCCCAATGCACCAGTTGAGTTGTTAGCGACTGCCTCAAGCGAAGCTTTAGCAAGAGTGTGAAAATCTTGAGGTGTTTCTGCTTTGCGCAGCTGGGGTTCTTGTTCATGTGTCATAAAAACAAAAATACCACAAAAGGTGGTATTTGTAAATGCTTGGCTCGGCACGTTGGGATAGATTGGAACCTGACGTTACATGACCTCAACGAATTCTTTAATATATCTGCTTCGCAAACTCGTTGCATGAGTACGATATCATGAACCAAACACAAATAATGGTTATGTTACTATGTACCTAAAACAATAATTATGCAGAGCAGTACAGAAGCGGCACGAGTATTGATGGGAGACTCCCTTGGTTTCCATATTATTTTTGTATTATTCGGTCTGACATTGCCACTTCTCGTTAGCTGGTTTGAATTACGAGGCATTGTTACCAAAGACAGGCGCTACAGGGTCACTGCCCGCTTCTGGTCAAAAATAATGGGGTTACTGGTAGTAACTGGCGTTATATCCGGGAACAATGTAGCGCTCCAAATGTCGCTCGTCTGGCCTGGTATTTTGAAATTTGGCGGCGAAGTTATCGGGTTGCCGTTTATGTTCGAAACGTACGCGTTTCTGGTTGAAGCGACGTTCCTTGCCCTGTACTTAACGACGTGGGACAAGGTGAAGCCTGATGATCCACTGGTTTTTTGGACTGATGGTATTGATTGGTAGTACGGCGAGCGCTTTTGCAATCACCAGCGTAAATGCCTGGATGAATTATCCGACGGGCTTTGACTACATCGACGGCAAGTTGCAACATATCAATGTCTGGCACGCCATGTTTTCGCGGACTTCTATCGTGGAGTTCATTCACTCAATGCCTGGCTATTACCTGACGGCAGCACTCATCATTGCTGGCTTGTATGCGATTAGACTTGCAAACCTGCCGCCTAACGAGCGATCTTCCAAAAAATTCGCCTTTGACCGAATAATCGTCGCTAACCTTGTCGTTTTCTCGCTGCTCATGATTGTCTGTAGCGGCATCACCGGTGACATGACGGGTAAATATCTGGCAAAATATGAGCCGGCAAACTCGCCTCACTTGAACTGAATTACAATGGGCGTGACCATGCTCCGCTGTTAGTTGGCGGCGTCGGCAGCCAGAACGGATCAGTCACCGCACCCCATTTCGAGGTGCCCAGCGCGCTGAGTTTTCTGGCTGGAAATTCATTCAGCACAGCCGTCAAGGGCATCAATGATTTTCCAGCTGAGCACCGTTCACCGCTTGTCATCCATACTTTTTTTAATATCAAGATGACGCTTCTGGATACAATGATTGTCATCGTGGTAGTGCTCACTGGCTTGCTGCTCTGGAAACGACGTTTGCCGACGCAACGTCTAGCGCTGTGGTCAGTACCGTTGGCCGGTTTGTGTGCGCTCGGCATGATTGAGCTGGGCTGGATGATAACTGAAATCGGTCGACAGCCGTGGGCTGTCCGAGGCTACGTCACGACGGAGCAAGCAATTACTACGTCGCACACCGTTTCGATTTTGGCCTATGCATTCCCGCTCGGCTTTATACTGCTGTTTGGCATCACGGCGATTGCTCTTCTCAAGATTATTCGTCATGAACAACAACTGAAAGGCGGCGCTTTATGATACCAGTCTATTTGCTGATTTATGTTCCTATCGTTCTGTTCGTATTGGCCTTTCTCTATGAGACCTATCTCAGCATTGTACGACTGTTTACGCCGAAGCACCGTGGTTCCGGCTACGTTGACGCGACCTGGGAGGTAACTAACACACTCCTGGTCTTCGCAGTCGTGATGCTTTTAATGCTTTTCACCCGTTCGATCGATGTCATTGCCTCTGCTATTTTCATACCGACTATGCTGGCGGCTGTTTTCTTGGTGATACGGGGAGCCTGTTACCTGTATATATTTTACGTTAAAGACGGCTCGACGATTGGACCGATTGACTGGCTGTTTGCGGCTACTCACGTTATAACGGCTCTGTCGTTAGTTGCTACTGTACTTGCTGCTACATTTGTTTTGCTAACAAAGCACCCAATTGCTAATCAGCAGTTTGTGCCATATTTCTTACCGGGCTTAGCGTTTGTGCTGGTATTGTGCAGCTTTCCACTCTGGCAACTGTACAGGACTAGGCCATAGCATCGGCATGACGGACAGTTGAGTGTATAAACAAGAATCAGCGTTCAATGAACACGGACAGACCAGTCTGAAACACCGCATAGGCATTATAAATCCACAAGCCTGTCGACGACGAAACAGTCCGGCTCCATCATAGCAAAATCTTTGCGGCGGGAGGGATCAATCCATTCATATTTGTCATGTTCCAAGCTGAGACTTACGTGTTCGGAGGCAGACTTGCAGAGCATAAAGATTGCAATAATTTGATGCGGTATTTCGCCTATGACTGGGTGCCACTCACCCACATAGACAGGGTGGCCTACCTCTACAGTAAGGCCAGATTCTTCCCTGACTTCTCTTGCTAAGCCATCGGCAAATGTTTCTCCGGGTTTCAGGCGCCCTCCTACCAGGCCCCAATATCCGATTTTCGTATTATTGAGGTCAGTAGATGCCTCGCGAAGGATCAGGACTTTTCCCGTCGGGCTGATAATTGCTGCCTTTGCAGCAACTTGCACTACAGGGGATGAACCGGACATGCAATCATCCTAACATAGAAAAATCCAACAGCGGCGATGCTTGTTGAACCGACTCTCCAACTCATGCCGTTGTAGGGATGGCTCCCGCGACTGGATAGCGGGCTGCGCTCTTTTCCGCTGCGGCGTGCTCGGAGCAAGCTCCTGTGCGCGTCGTCGCTCCACCGCACCAGCCGTTCGCTACGCTCACTTTCTCTGGTTCGTATCCCGCCGGCGAATAATATAAAAAGCACCGACAAATGCCGATGCTTTTTATATGGCTCCCCCAGTGGACGTACTTCGCAACTTTAATCATCCCTCGTTGGCAGATTGTTCACGCATCAAAAGTAGCCTTCGTAATGGCGGAAAGACAGGATGCAAACCATAAGGCAACCAAAGGTTTGCAGCTTCATCTCTTTTGTGCGTCTCTAAGACTTTCTATGGCGTCCCACCCACGCACCTCTACGGGCCAATGGTAATAATGCTCTGGTGGCTCCTAGAAATTGCAATCCAGTGCTGAACAGACACTTCAGGTACTCGGAGTATCCGCTTACCTATGTGCCACTCATGAATCTTGCTACGCTATAGCTATCCTACGGGCAGTGCAATATCTACCGATTGCTCACGAATACTGGTGGGGCATTGCCTTCTGGTATTTGCGTAACTCTAAAATGTGCATCTGACTGGGCCATATCTATGCTCCAGCTCTTTGTGACTAGTTCTATTTAACATTTGTACAACTATATCAATGGGTAGCTGACGCAATAGTGACAGGTGAAGACAGTCTGTTTTAAGCATAGTGCTTATGCTTGGCTCCCGCGACTGGATAGCGTACACCCCGACTATGTCGGGGCACTTTTCCGGCCAAACTTTCTCGAAGCAAGCTCCTGCGAGAGTTCGGCCTCCACCGAACCAGTGATATACGTCCAGCTAGCACTGGACTTGTCACTGGCGCACTCCAAACACGAAAACAATGAAAAAACCGCCAGCAAATGCTGACGGATTTTTCATGGCTCCCGCTAGTGGATGCACTTCGCAACTATTCAGGCGTTACTGGATTAACAGTCAACTCTCCAGTCTTAACATCCAAAGTAACGATATAACCATCTTCGTCACTAAATCCAGCACCCTGATCTCCAGTAGTTCTTATATCAGGGTCATGACAATGACTCTCACTGTCGATCCCCCAAAATGCATTCACTGCAAGCGTTCTACGCATTCTTTCACGTCTCGCTCCTGAACGAACTTCTTTTTCCATAGATTAAGTATACCAAATCTAAACACCCTCTAAGCTAGAGAGTGTTTAAGTATAATCATTTTGGCTCCCGCGACTGGATAGCGGGCTTCGCCCTTTTCCGCTGTGGCGTGCTCGGAGCAAGCTCCTGTGCGCGTCCTCGCTCCACCGCACCAGCCGTTCGCTACGCTCACTTTCTCTGGTTCGTATCCTGCCGGCGAATAATATAAAAAGCACCGGCAAATGCCGATGCTTTTTATATGGCTCCCGCGACTGGATTCGAACCAGTGACATTTCGGTTAACAGCCGAACGCTCTACCGCTGAGCTACGCGGGATTATCGCTACAACAGAGGGGATTATACCGAACGAGCGGTGTTTGCGCAACTTCGGTTTGCTACTTATCGAGGCCAAGCTGTTCGTCGAGGAACTGGCGCTTTAGTTTGCCAGGAACCTCTTGAATTTTGCTACGCACGTAGCCGCGGTTGATCTTGTGGCGATTGCGTAGGACGTCGCGATAGACCTTTTCGTAGCCGTCTACCATTTGGTTGACTGAGAATTTAGTTTTGACATGATCGCGGCAGGCGCGGCGATCCAGTTTGTGCACCTTTTTGACTGCCGTACACATGTCGGCAATGCTGTCGACAACGTAGCCAGTGACACCGTCTTCGATGATTTCGGGTGCGGCGCCGCGGCGAAGTGAAATCACCGGTGTGCCACAAGCCATTGCCTCAACGGTTGTAAGGCCGAATGGCTCCTCCCACTGCACCGGGGTCAGAACAGCCTTGGCTTTCTGGTAGTAGCGGGGTAACTGAGCTTGTTCAATATAGCCCAGATACAAGATTTGATCGTCCAACTCTGGCTTGATGTACTGGTCAAAGTACTCTTGGCCTGGTCCAAAGGCTGAACCGATGATGAGTAAGCGATGCTTGGTTTCCTTGGCAACCTGGACAGCCTCTTTAATACCCTTCTCGCGGGCAATACGGCCAACAAATAGCAGATAATCTTCTGGCTCATCAGAAAAACTAAATTGTTTAACATCCGTGCCGTTGTAGACAGTGGCTGCGTAGTTGATATCCGGCGCGTCTCGACGCTGGTTGTTTGAGATAGATACGAAGTGCTGGTTTGGTGTCATGTATAGGTCAAACATGTCGCGGTACCATGCATAAAATGGATCGTGCATGGTGTAAACAACCGGGATTCGTGGATTCATCTGGGCAGCAGCCAGAGCAATCTCCGGGTGGTGAAAATGCAGTAAGTCGTAGTGGTGGCGCTTGGCACGGCGGAACATCTCGTTGACCATGTAGCGGTCCCAGTTGCCCGGCACGTAATGTGCCATATGTTCGATGTTTACGAGCATCGATTTGAATTCCTCCTGGTTGTGCACCAATGGACGAAGGTTGAGCGTAATAACATTGACGCCAGGAATATCCAGCTCTGAGCCGAGTGGTGCATAAATGTCGACCGAGTGTCCTCGTTCGGCGAGCCCCCTGGCAATAGCGATCTCGAGATCGATCGGGGCGTAAATCATATCAACTGGTCTAGGTACCGGGATGTATCCCCGGACTAACATGGCAATTTTCATTCGGTAATCCGACTTTCTGTACCTAACGTATACTAGCATAGCAGTCAATCGCGGCAAAAATATAACAGAGGTAACGGTACTGCAATGCTTATGGTTTGCTGGTACAATAGAACTATGCCAAAACAACGACCGCCATGGTTTCGTGGCTCGGTCATGTACCAGATATATCCGCGCAGTTTTTGCGATAGTAATGGCGATGGTGTTGGAGATTTGCCCGGCATCATCAGTAAACTTGACTATCTAAAAGGTCGGCCTGATTCCCTCGGAGTCGATGTTATCTGGTTATCACCGTTCTACCCCTCCCCTATGGCAGATTTTGGCTACGATGTGGCTAACCACCGCGATGTTGATCCGGTATTTGGCACGCTCAAAGATTTCAAAAAACTGGTTGCGGATGCGCACAAGCGTGACATAAAAGTGGCGGTTGACTTCATTCCGAACCATACCTCCGAGGAACACCCATGGTTTGAGCAGTCACGGAGCTCGCGGGACAACAACAAGCGTGACTGGTTCGTATGGGCTGAACCTAAGCCTGACGGGTCGCCACCCAATAACTGGATAAGTGTCTTTGGTGGCCCTGCCTGGGAGTTCGACGAACAAACTGGCCAGTACTACCTGCATAGTTTTCTCAAGCAACAGCCCGACCTCAACTGGCGCAACCCAGCGGTGCGCGAAGCTATGTTGGACAATATGAAATTTTGGTTGGATTTGGGGGTTGATGGTTTTCGCGTCGACGCCGTCGCTGGCCTATCCAAAGACAAGGCCATGCGTGATGACCCAATAAACCCCGATTTTGTGCCGCACAGCGGCCAAAACCCCTATGAACAGCTCATCCACAAATACAGCGCTGAGGGGCACGAACTATTCGAGTATCTGCGCGATATGGCCGCGGTCGTCAAAAGTTATCCGCAGCGGTTCATGGTTACAGAGTTTTACCCGGACGAAGATGGTGACGTTCCAGCAGAGACCCGTGAGTACATGAAGTATTACGAACACGTCGATGCCACAGTCAGCGCTCCCCTCAATTTCGAGGGAATTACGACGGAGTGGGACGCGACCAAATTTCGCAAAATATATCCAGATTTTTCAGCGCGCGATGGGCGATGAATACGCGCCCGTCTATTGCATGGGCAATCACGATAATAGTCGGGTAGCGGCGCGCTTTGGCCGACCGGCTGCACGGGTGGCGGCTACACTCCAGCTGACCACGCCGGGTATGCCAGTGATTTATTACGGCGACGAGCTGGGCATGATTGACGGCGTTATCCACGCCAGCCAGCGCCAGGATCCATTTGCGGCACATCACGATGAACTCATCAGCCTAAATCGTGACCCAGAGCGAACTCCCATGCCATGGAATAGTGAACCTGGAGCTGGCTTTAGTACAACCAAGCCGTGGCTGCCTATCAACAGCGATCACACCTTCTATAACGTCGCGAACGAGCAACAGGACGACGTATCGTTTCTGCGCATGTATCGCCGGCTTTTGACGTTGCGTAAACAATCAGAGGCGTTGCGTCATGGACTATTTGCCATGCTTCCGCGCCAGCACGATGTTGTGCTGTATCGGCGTTCGTCGAAACGAGAATGTTTTGTGGTGGTGTTGAACTTTGGCTCGAGCTGGGCATCTGTCGAACTTGAGGATGAAGATGCTGGGGTGACCGTATTTTCCACTCACCCGTTCGATGAGCACGAACCGCGTGCCGTGTTTCGGCTACGCCCCTACGAAGCTATAATCGTCAAAGTCAAAAAACTTAACCATCGAGTGTGATAGTTTCGCCGCCGAGTTTGTTGGCGAAGTAGCTATCGTGTGAAATGTAGATGACTGCGCCATGGTATTGGCCGAGCGCATTTTCGAGCTCTTCGATGCTGGGCAAGTCGAGGTGGTTGGTTGGTTCGTCGAGGATGAGCAGTAATGGGTCGCCGAGCAGCATGCGTATGAGTTGGAAACGTGCTTTTTGACCGCCGCTCAATCGTGAAATCTGGGTAGCTCCATCAACCGCCGGGTTGAATAGGTATTGCCCGAGTAATTGTTTGATTTTCTCTTCGCCAACCTTCACGTCCTTTTCCAGACAGGAGCGCTCGATGGCGTCATGGAGGGTCATCGTCAGGAATTTTGTGTCGATTTCTTGCTCGTACTGGCCAATGGGGACTTCGTGTTCGACCGCGACGGTGCCACTAAACCGCGTGGCTGAACTCTTGGTCGCATTCGCCGATGCGATAATTTCGTTCACGAGGGTCGTCTTACCGGCTCCGTTCCGACCGTGTAGTCGGATGCGCTCACCCTCACGAAGACTAAAATCAACACCTTCAAATAACGGCACGTCGGAATAGCCCAGGCTCAAATCGCGCGATTCGACCAGCACACGTGATGAACGACTCTGCTTGCTGCGCGTATTCAGCTGAATATTCTTGGCTTTGTATTTGCCGTAGGCGTCGGAGAGTTTTGGTGTAAGGTCTTCGACATTTTCGCGGTCTATCCAGAATGATGGTTGTTCGGTCTGCTCCAGACGCTCTAATTCCGCTGCGGTCTTCTGCTCCTGGGATTTGAAGCGCTTGATGGTGCCAGGGTCGCGCGCCTTTTCCTTCATGCGGCGGAAGCGGATGAGATCCTCACGTAGGTTCTTGATACGGCGCTGCGTAATGTCGTATTCGTTGACCTGGGAAGTGATTTGGTTCTTGTTCACCGACAAATAATGGTCATAGTTCCCGCGGAACATGTAGGCGCGGCCGTTGCGAATCTCGACGATTTTGTCGACGGCCTGCAGCACGTCACGGTCGTGGGTAATGACCATGACGGCTTCTTGTGCTGCATTGAGCCACTTGATGAACTCAGCTTTCGCAATGTAGTCCATGTGGTTGGTCGGCTCGTCGATAAGTGCCAGGTGGCCACGGGCGCGCTGCACTTTGATAAGTTCGACCATGCGTTTTTGACCGCCGCTCAGGTCGCTGAGTGGAGCCTCGAGCTTGGCAGGATCAAGCTGATATGCTTCCATAGCCTGCGTGAGTTCATTTTCAATCTCGAAATATCCGAGCTGTGTAAAGCGTTCTAGTGCATCACTGTAGGCTTGGAGTTTGTGTGTGCTGTCGCCCATGTGCTCCGGATAGGTTGCAATGATGTGATGGAGCCTCGCAAACTCAGGCAAATCGCCCTGAATGTATTCCAGCACGGTCTTGTTTTCGTGTCCGTGATGCTCCTGTCTGCTCGCAATAATGGTGGCGCCGCGCTTGATTTCGACTGTACCCTGGTAATCCTTGTCTTCTCCAGTGATGATGTTCAGCAACGTGGATTTGCCGGTGCCGTTTCTCCCAATCAGTCCAACTTTCTCGCCGGGATTAACGTCAAAGCGCAGATCGGTGTACAGAACCTGTGAACCGAACGATTTCTCAGTAATATCAATATTCAATAACATACACGGTCGCTTAGTGACGAATCTTTAGTGCGGCGGCCATGCTGCGTTTTTCGTCGCGCGCCTTGAGCGTTTGACGTTTGTCGTAGAGCTTTTTACCTTTGCCCACCGAGATGCGGACTTTGATATAGCGACCCTGGGTGAGGATTTCGAGTGGGACGATGGTGCGACCCTGCTGCTTGGCGGCGATCAGCGCGTCAATCTCGCGGCGCTTGGCCAGGAGTTTGCGGGTGCGACGCTGCTCCTCTTCGTTCAGTGGAATGCCAGGGGATGAACCGACCATAGCATTCAATAAATACAGCTCATCATCTTTGACCGTCACGTAGGCGCCACGTAGGCTGCCCTGACCCAGCCGCAGGTTCTTGGTCTCTTTGCCGGTCAGTTCAATTCCCACGACCAAACTATCACCTAGCTCGTAATCGTGCCGGGCGCGACGGTTCTGAATCATCTTAGTCTGAGGACGTTTCTTCTTAGCCATGATGGTTCTAGTATGGACTACAGGCGCCTTCTTGAAAACACCTTAGCCAATTCTAAATTTTTCCAGGAATATGATTACGCACGCAGCCGTGGCTTATTCGAGCATTTTTTCTATTTTAGTCCAGACTGCGTCATTGCCAACCTTTTTGATTTGGTAATACCACCACTCTGCGCCCCAAAAATCTATCGGGTAGCGTCCGATGCGTTTGGCCCAGGCGATGTTTTGCTCGATGCGCTCTGGGCTCATAGATTTTGCTTGTTGCTCGGGTGACATCTGCCAGATGGCTTTCGGCCCCCAAGGTTCGGCCTGAAGTTCGTGGATGCTCACCGGTTTGCGCAATAATTTCTCGATAAGCCACGCCCGCGCTTGGTGGAGCCACGGTCGCTGGATGGTCTCGGTATAGTAGCCATTTTGGTGCATGACGGTGTAGAGCGAGAATCCAACGTTGTCGGGGCGCGGCGAGCGGATGGGCACGCCCCAGCCGTTGCTCGTGCTCATGATGATTGGCCGTGATGGGTCGAGCCGTTTGACTAGGCTGTACTCTGCTCGGAGGCGTCGCCGGTCTATCTGGATATTGCGGCCGAAGCCCTTGAGCAGGGCTTCATTCTCGAGCTGCCAGCTAATGATAGCTGGGTGGGCTTTGTACCGCTTTACGACCGCCTCGACGAACGCAAGTAGCGCTGCAGATTTCTCTTCGACGGAGAGGGAGCGCCCACTCCGGCCAGTGATACTCTGGCCAGCGTGGTTGCTTGACTCCCAAGCAGAGGCTGATGACGCCACCTTTTTTCGCGACGTTGGCAATTTGCCAGTCGAGCTCGCGGAAGTCGTATCTCCCCTGCTCTTTCTCAAGTTCATTCCAATAACTCATGAGTCTAAACCGCCGCCAACCACTGGCCAATAGCCATGCCAGCGTTTCTTCGGCATCGATTCCTAGGTTACGGCACTGTTTTGGGCTGAAACTGATGCCATATTTCTGATGATCAATCAGTTGCATAGAGATGTTTTGCCACTTGCCACACCGAGTCGTCATGGAGCACGGTCATGCGGTAATACCAGTATTCTGCGCCCCAGTAATAGACTTCGCGCATGCCGGTTGCCTTGGCAAACGCGACTCGGTCCTGGAATCGTTTGGCGTCGAACGTTTTGTTCTGTTCGGCCAGGCTGGTGTCGAGAATGCCCTGCCCACGTGGGGGCCACGGCTCGGCCTGCATCTCGTGTAGCACCGAATCTTTGCCAGTTAATAGCTTTTCGCCTCCAGCTAGGAAGCCGTAATACCAGGCTGGGAATGGGTATTGCAGATAGCGTTTGGTGACGGTTGCATCCCAGACTCGGCGATACACCGAGATGCCAATTTCGTCAGGCAGTGGTTGGCGTAGCATCAGCCCAGCGTAGTTGTTGCTGCGGCTGATAATGACCGGGTGGTGCGGATCGAGTTGTTTGACCAGTGCCAGTTCCTCACTCAGCCGTTGCCGGTCAAAGTTATAGCATTCGCCGAAGTGGTTGAAGTACTCGTTCTCGAGCTGGTAGCTCTCTAATGCTGGGCTGTCTTTGTAGCGTTCGATGACTTTTGTCATGAAGGATTCGAGCTGTGGCTGCCATTGGGCTGCTGGCTGTTTGGTATCGACCCAGTCAGGCGCATGGCACTCTGGCCAACGCGGTTGACGCAGTCCGATTGCTAGGGAGACTTTACTGCCGCTGGCTTCTGCCTTTTGCATTTGCCAATCCAGCGAGGAAAAATCATATGTTCCCTGCTCTGGCTCCAGCTGGTCCCAGTAGCTGACGAGCCGGAAGTGCCTCACTTTGATGTCGAGCAGGGCATCCATGGTTTCTTGGGCGTCTAGGCCGAGATACTCGGCATAGCTGGGTATAAACGTCACACCCTGAACATACGGTTTTCCCTGCTCGCTGTGGCGATACCACACGGCAACGGCGTACATGGTTGAAGGAATGAGAATTGCCAATACAACAACGGATAATGACCGCGTATTTCAGCCATGGATTTGTTGGCATCCGTCCAACCAGCGCATGCCAGACGGCAACCGGTTTGCTTGGAGAGTCCCCATTGGTGGTATTCAGCGGATGTAAAGGCATCTTTGCTATTATACCTGTTATGAGTGTGAAGCATGAACGGATCAGTCTGGTCATCCCTGTCTTCAATGAAGCTGATCAGCTAGTCGCCTGTTTGTCTTCGGTAATGGCTCAGCGACGCCCTTTCGATGAGATTATCGTGGTAGACAACAACTCGACCGATGATAGTATCGCCATAGCAAAAGGTTTTCCCGGTGTAACGGTCATACATGAAGCTCGCCAGGGCGTTGTGTATGCTCGCGAGCGCGGTTTTAATACTGCTACCGGTGACATAATTGCCCGGATAGATGGAGATACCAGACTGCCGCATGACTGGACACAGGAGTTGTTGCAAGTATTTGATGATAAGAGCCTTGCTGCAACGAGCGGAAAAATAGCGTATTACAATATGGCGGGTCATGAATTGGTGGATTTTGCAGATGTGGTGGTACGTCGATTCTTGCGCAGGGTGCTGGGTTCACAAATGTTCATGCAGGCTGCCAATATGGCAATGCGTCGTGATGTCTGGCAGGCGGTGCGTCCATATGTCTGTCGGCGTGGAGGCGTCCACGAGGACTTTGATTTGAGTTTGCATGTACAGCAGCTGGGCTACCGAGTGACGTTTGATGAGCGATTGCGGGCTGGGATAGATTTGCGTCAGCTGGGTGGCGGGTTTTCAACCTTTGCGAATTATTTCTGGCATTGCCCAAAGACCTATATGCAACACAAAGCTTGGCGTGGCATCTTCATCTACCCCATTATTCTCATCGTAATTGTCAGTTTCCCGATTCTGAAGCTACTCCACCGCGGTTATGACGCACATAAGCGTCGGTTTTCAATGCGCAAATTATTGCAGGGTAATTCGTCAATCCGCGTTAATCCAGCGACATATGTTGATTAGTAACTAGTAGCCGCTTCGGACTGGGTTTCGTTCATTTTGTAGCCGCCGCCGTCGCTGGGCGTTGGCTGGCAATTGCCCCAGAGCCCTTTGTTGTGCTGTTGTGCATCCCGCTGTGCTTGGGCAAACTGCTCGGACTTACTGAACGGAAAATAGGGGTAATAAAAAGCGTAACCTTCCTGGATATTTCGTAGATTAAGGTTGGTGCCGTCGGGCAAATAGACATAGCGAAGCAAGCGGTCGTAGCGGTCGCGATTGGTCGATAAAGAGTCTGAGGCCAGGCGGACTTTGCCACCTGCCTGTTCTATAAGTGCCTTGGTGTGAGCCGAAGCAGCAGGACCGTAACATTGCACTGGGGTATTCGGGCGATGTGTTTCTGGTGTATCAATGCCGATAAAGCGAATATCTTCGATGTTCCCGTTCATATCAACGGCGATGGTGTCACCGTCGACGTAATGGTCAATACGGTAGAGCCCGGGCTGCATGGTCTCGGCGCCCTGCTCCAGCCCGTTAAACCAGCCGTAATATTGGCCAACGGCGAGTATGACCACAGCTAGTACAGTCAGCCACGATATGTGTTTGCGGCGAGGGCGGCGATATCTCATATCAGCTGAAGTTTGCGTAGTAGTTCTGACTCGTCGAGGTTGGTGCCATTGATATCGACTGATGGCTCATCTTCTCCGAGGGGTTCGTAGTGGCTGGCGATGCGTTCGAACGTCTCGTCACTCATGACGTGGTGCATACCGTTTTTGTCGGCGTGGTTTTCGTGCGTGGCACGTTCTTTGGCGAAGTCGCGGTCGGTAGTGAGGCGGATAATGCGCACATCTGCACTAGCACGTTCGGCAATGGCACGCATGTGGTCGCGGTCTTTGCGGTAGTTGAAGTTGGTATCAAAAACGACGCTTCGCCCCTCGCGGAGGGTCTGTTCGGATTTAAGATTGAGCTGTTCGTACAGCTCGGCGCTTTCGTCTAGGCTGTGGGTGGGCCGGTCAAATTTGGCTTGTCGCTCGCGGTCGGCCCAAATGTGAAGCCCGCCACTGGCGGCACAGATGATGTTGGCTGCGGTGGTCTTACCGGAACCGGGGAGGCCGACGAAGAAGTAGAGTGTTGCCATTGTTCTTCAGTATACAACGTCAAGCGCTCAATGATGGTTCTGCTACGCAGAAAGCTTTCCCCCGGAAGTAATCGTTTGTTTTGCGGATGTCGGAGCACAAGTCCCCACACGTTCTTTGATGCGATATATGAGTTAAAGCCAGCCACCGGATACATGCCTGACGGTAATACTGGATTGGGTGGTAACTCTACGGCAACAGTGTGGCCAAGCTCCCCTAGTGTCTCAATTTGCGCATTCAGCGAGTCACCCCAATATTTACCTGACTCGATAGTTCCAAGTAATCTCTGAACGCCTTTACTGCTCGATGATTCCAATCGAGCACCGAGCGCATATGCACCAGTATGGGCGCTGGCTGCCAGATAGTCTTCTCGACTTTGGATGGTCGACCGCATTAAATCAAGGATGGCTTCTGCGGGATTGTGCTCTACGTGAGCGCCGTTGAATTGCTCTTGACTCATAAGGGGTCGCCTATCTATAGCAAATACTGTACAGGACTACTATCGATAATACAAAAGCGCTAAAAATCTATGCCCTTGTTAGCCAGAAACTTGTCGTCGAAGTGGCGGTCTCGAGAGGGGCGCATCCCCTCTCGACGCGCGGGCAAAAAGGCGTGACTTTTTGTCCGGCTGCTCTCCCCTAGCAAGAATAGAGGCTAAAAATCTATGCCCTTGTTAGCCAGAAACTTGTCGTCGAAATGGTGTTTGATTTTGTGCATGTCGGTGGCGATATCGACGTACTGTTCCAAGTCTTTCGGAAAGTTGCGCCCGGTGAGGCAAATACTGGTGTTGTCGGTGCGGTCGGTCAACAACTTTTTCAGTTGAGATTTGCTGAGGAGACCATCGTGGACGGCATTGTTAATCTCATCACAGATAACTAGATCATAGTTACCACTGGTGACTAAGTTGTAGGCTACGTCGTATGTCTCTCGCGCGGCTTGCTTGTGCTGCTCTTCACTGACAAATTCGGCGCTGAGTTCGCCGGCGTTATAAAATCCTTTACCTCCCTTGTAGAAATGCAGCTGATCCTTGTAGATAGGCATGATGTCGCGGATAAAGACGTGTTCGCCGACACCCCAGTATTTGATGAACTGCACAAAGGCGACATTCCAGCGGTTGCCCAGGGCGCGCACCATCAGCCCGAGCGAGGCACTGGTTTTGCCCTTGCTGTCGCCGGTGTAGACGATTGCAACGGATTGCTTTGTCTGATAGTCCTCAAGTGCCATATTTGATTAGTATAGCGAAAATAATGATGCTAGTCTGCTGGAAGATTCGGGAATTCAGTGGTAACTGGGCTATATGGTCGATATTCTGGACGACGGCCGGTCATCAGTGCAAAACGCTGTCCGTAGACGGCCAAGACTACTTCGACTGCCCGCGCCTCCCTCTCGCGGCGGCGCATAATCAGTCGCTGCTGAACGGCATCCAGCAACCCAATTTCTGGAAAACTCTTCGTGAATTGCCTGGCGTGCTCAACGGAGTGATCGATGTGTTCGTCACGCTTTTGTCCGGCGACGCTGTCGATAGGCCTGCCGAACTCCACATGATATTCTTCGTACTTTTTGCGCAGAATGTCGCCGTTTACCACCGGTTGTTTTATAAGATCCTGAGTTGCGCGTTGTACGCTGCTGAGGGTAAAGTCTAGGACGGCGCGCTCCATGCCCTCATCTGTTTTTATGGGTGGATCGGCCGCATCAACAGTTTCTATCAATCGTTGCGTGAGGACACTGTCAATAGGTTGCTCGAAATCTGGCAATGAACGCAGCACCGGCCGATTGTTGTCGGGTGGATTGTCAGGGTGTGGCCTGGTTGCTTCTGCGGACATAACACTCCTCTGTATCCACTGTAGTGGAGTTATCTGAAAAACAGAGTAGGATATCCCACTCTGTATTTGTAATCTATCTCACAAGAGCTGATCTTAGCCGGCGAGGGCTGCATCGATCTTTGGGCGATCAAAACCAACAATGACGGTGCCATCAATGTCGATGACAGGAATGCCGCGCTGGCCAGACTTCTCGACAGACTCTTTGAGTGCGTTGGCGTCGTGTTCGACATCTTTGTCAGTGTACTTGATGCCCTTTTTGTCCATGTAGTCTTTAGCTGCGTGGCAGAAGGCGCACCACGTTGCGGTATAGATTGTGACATTTGGTGTGTCAGACATTTGCAAATCCTTTCTTTTACTATACATAGTATAGTAAAAGATTTTGTCTGTTTCAAGAAGATTATGTTTTTTCTGGGGGTGTGAGAATAAAGTTGACACCAGTTAGACGATTGGTATCAACATATGTATGTCCAGCGTCAGTGAAGTGTTCGATGACGTCCTCGGGTACCACGAGTTCATTAACAGCTAGCCAGCTGTCGCTCGGGGTGCGGATAATATTTGCCATTCTGTAGATTCCGCCTCTATTCACCTCAACACTTCCCGGAATAATTGCCGCCCCGCGCAATGCTACACCACTCAGACCCCTGCCTAATCTCGACAGCGTAAGAATGCTGCCAGTATTAACACCAAAATGTTCATCAATGAGGTCATCAGTTTTTTCAAATAACGGGGGCAGTATGTGTTTACGCAACACAGCCTCTAATACTTTATCACTAGCGGTAATCGGTGCTTTGTGTTGCTCGTGTCGGGCACGACGACATTCAATCCTTGCTTGTGCGGTGTCAATAATACCCATACTAAGTTCATCTCCGTACGAAAATATTAAACATTACTATACAATAAACGAAAAAATCTGACAATGTAATTAAAAAATCGAGCCAAACGCGTTGCCGCACGACATGTAAAATGCTATACTCTACCGGTAATGGCAAATCCTTCTGCAGCGCCAAAATCGACGCCGCACTCTCTTCAGCGTGAGGATGGTGAAACGCCCCCAAATTCTCCTGACCCCAACGAGGTCATGTACCAGCAAAATTTGTTCTATATGACCGTACTGAACATGAGCTGGCAGTTGGCGATAGGGGTGATAGTGCCGATAGTAGGAGGGTATAAGCTCGACGAGCATTTCGGCACTAAGCCGTGGCTCACCGTTGCAGGTTTTGTGATTGCTGCAGGAGCAACGTTCGTCGTCATGAAGGTGACGGTCGGACAAGCCACTAAGCGCGCCATGCACCAAGAAGATACGAAAGGCACCAATAAGAAATGATTGCACAGCTACTGACACGATTTGCGGCCGAAGACGGCCCCGCCATCCACGTCGCTCCCGGCGGTGTCTTTGAAGTTGCTGGTATCACCATAACAAACTCCATTTTCTACGGTTGGATTACGATCAGTCTTACGATTCTTTTTTTCCTCTGGCTCCGTCGCCGCGTAACGGTTAAGCCCGCCGGAGGAATCGTACAGGTCGTCGAGGCTGGCATCGAATTCATTACGAATCAAGTCGTCAGCGCGTTTGACGATCCCAAGATTGGGCGCAAGTACGTCCCCTATT
Organism: uncultured Candidatus Saccharibacteria bacterium; assembly: GCA_963730375.1. Taxonomy (GTDB): domain Bacteria; phylum Patescibacteriota; class Saccharimonadia; order Saccharimonadales; family UBA4665; genus UBA6224. The sequence continues at coordinate 119,637 of CAVSRJ010000004.1, forward strand.
TCGTGACACTGTTCTTTTTCATCTTGTTCAACACGTGGCTCGGTCTGTTACCTATTGTCGGCGAGGGTTTCACGAGTGGAGGAGATACGCCACTATTTCGCCCGTTTACCGGAGACTGGAACGGCACGCTCGCCATGGCTGTGGTGACAATGTTGTTTGTATACGGCATGTCTATTAAGGAAGCGGGTGGACCGCTCAAATTCCTGCGCCACTTCTTTGTCGGTAGTCCGCTGAACCCGCTATATTTCACGGTCGGTCTGCTGGAAATGTTCAGTGACTTGACTCGTGTCATTAGCTTGTCCATACGACTTTTCCTGAATGTGGCTATTGGCGAAATGGTTATCGCCGTGTTTGCCTACCTCGGGCACTTTGCTGCCCCGGTGACCGCGCTGCCCTTTACGCTCATCGAGCTGGGTGTCGGTGCGCTGCAGTCGTATATCTTTGTTGTGCTAGGTATTATGTACCTGGCTATTGCCGTCAATCACTCTGAACAGCATGATGCAGATCATGCTGACACAGAAGACTTGACCACTGTTGATGAGCCTGAAACAATGACACCAATGCCGGAGAAGGCATAGTGGATGGCCAGTAATTTGTATAACGTAACTAAGTAATAAGGAGTAATAACACTAATGGAACATTTGATGTACCTCGCAGCTGCTGCCCAGACTGTCGACCTGACCATGGTTGGTAAGGGTCTGATGATTGGCGGTGGTTTTATTGGACCTGCAATCGGTATCGGTCTCATCGGTAGCAACTACCTGCAAGCCGTTGGTCGTAACCCAGAAGCAGCTAAGTTCTTCGGCCAGGCGCTGATTTTCACCGCTATTGTCGAGCTGTTTGGTCTGCTGGCCTTCGCTTCTGTCTTCATTGTCAGCTAATAGGAATAAAGAAATAGCATAGTGAATAGTTTACTAACACAATTTGCAGCAGAACAGTCCTCGTCGGGGATTGGTGCGCTGGGTGTCGACGGCACGGCTTTTGCAATCCAGCTGATTACATTCCTGTTGGCGTTTTGGGTGCTGAAGCGCTATGCCTTCAAGCCAATTTTGCGTGTGCTGAATGAGCGACGCGAATTGATAGAGGATGGCGTTCGTCTAGGCGAACAGATGCAGCAAGATCAGGCAAAACTCGATAAAAAAATCGAAGATGAAATGCGTGCAGCCCGAGCCAAGGCAGACGACGTCGTTGCCAGCGCTCAAGAAACCGGACGACAGATTACTGCCGAGGCCGAAAAGAAGGCACAGCACAAGGCCGAAGGTATCCTCAAGCAAGCTGAGAGCCGTATCGAACAAGATACTGCTCGAGCACGCCAAAAACTTGAGAAGGAACTGGTTGGTCTCATCTCTGATGCAACCGAAGCGATTATCGATGAAAAAATCGATGCCAAAAAAGATGCGCAACTGATAGATAAAGCTCTAAAGAGTAGCGCCTCATGAAATTGAGCCGTTCACGACTAGCACAAGTCCTAGCCCAGCGCTACACGCGTCCTGGTGCTGACGTGGATCGGCTCAATAAAGAGGTGGCTGCGTATTTACTGAGCGAAAAGCGCGCCGGTGAGCTGGACTCTCTGTTGCGTGACATTGAGCAGTATCGTGCCGATCACGACGGAATTGTCGAGGCCAAGGCTATCAGTGCGTTTCCACTAACGGACGCAGTGCGCCAAGAAATTACTGCAAAACTGCAGACAGTCTTCCCCGAGGCAAACCAAATCATTATTAGCGAACAGGTCGACGAACGAGTAGTTGGCGGCGTACGCTTGGAGCTGGCAAATCAGCAGCTGGACCTAACCGTACGTGGCAAACTCAACCTGTTCAAAGCATTAACCACGAGTACAAAGTAGGAGATTATAGTGAGCGAACTTTCTATTACAGAACTAAGCGGCGACATTCGAGCGGCGATTGCCGAACTTAAGGCTCGTCCCGAGATTGAAGAAGTCGGTGTTGTTACCCGTGTCGGTGACGGTATTGCCTGGATTTACGGCCTGCGCCGTTGTGGCTACAATGAAATGATTGACATCGAAGGTGTGGATGGGCAGACGGTCACGGCATTTGCCTTTAACCTCGGTGAGGACGAAATTGGTGCGGTATTGATGGCTGAGGACGCTGAAGTTGCTGCCGGCGCCAAAGCTCGCCTGAGCGGTAAGGTGCTTGAAGTCCCGGTCGGTCCAGAATTGGTTGGCCGCGTGGTTGACCCGCTGGGTCGCCCACTCGACGGCGGAGAGCCTATCAAGACCAAGCAAAACAGCCGTGTTGAGCGCCCTGCCCCAGGTGTGCTGGACCGTAAACACGTCCATGAGCCACTCATGACTGGCCTTGTGGCCATCGACGCCATGGTGCCGATTGGTCGTGGTCAGCGTGAGCTTATCATCGGCGACCGCCAGACCGGCAAGACGGCCATCGCGGTCGATGCCATGGTCAACCAGGCTCGTCAAAAGACCGGCGTTATCAACGTCTACGTCGCCATTGGTCAGAAATCCTCCAAGGTGGCTGCCCTGCAGGAGCGCCTCAAGCGCGAAGGTGTCATGGAGCAGACCATCATTGTCGCCACCAGCCCAGCTGACCCGGCGGCCATGCTGTACCTGGCGCCGTATGCCGGTGCTGCTATGGGTGAGTACTTCCGCGACAACAAGCAACACGCCCTTATCATCTACGATGACTTGTCCAAGCACGCTGCGGCGTATCGACAGATGTCACTGCTGTTGCGTCGCCCACCGGGACGCGAAGCGTACCCGGGAGATGTCTTTTACCTGCACTCACGCCTCCTGGAGCGTGCCGCCAAGCTCAGTGATGAACTTGGTGCCGGTTCACTAACTGCCCTACCGATTATCGAGACGCAGGCTGGTGACATCAGTGCCTACATCCCAACCAACGTTATCTCCATTACCGACGGTCAGATCTTCCTGGAGACCAACTTGTTCTACCAGGGTGTCCGCCCGGCTATCTCGGTTGGTTTGTCGGTCTCACGTGTCGGCGGTGACGCCCAGACCAAGGCGGTCAAAGCTGCCGGTGGTGGCCTGAAGCTGAGCCTGGCGCAGTTCCGCGAGCTGGCGGCCTTTAGCCAGTTTAGTACCGACCTCGACCCAGAAACTCGCCACACCATTGAGCGCGGTCAACGCCTGACCGAGCTGCTCAAGCAGCCACAGTACAGTCCATATGCGATATGGGAGATGTATTCGGTGCTGTACGCCGCCAACGAAGGTGCCTTTGACAAAGTACCGCTGGAGAAGATTGACACGACCCGCGAGGCCATCTTGCGCGAGCTCAAGAGCAAGCACGCCAAGCTCGTCGACACCGTCAACACCGGCGACAAACCGTCCGACGACACCAACAAGACTATCCTGAAGGTAGCCAACGAGGTGGCGAAGGCCTACGAAACTAAAGAAGAGGCCAAGAAGTAGCTAGGAATACATCGTGGCAAATACTATAACTCTCAAGCGCCGGATTGGCTCCATCAAGAACACTCGTCAGATTACCAAGGCGATGCAGCTGGTCAGTGCCAGTAAACTGCGCCGTGCCCAGGAGTATGCCAGCCAAAGTCGCGCCTACCGCGAGCTTGCCTATGAGCTGCTCGCCCGTCTCGGTGCCATCGACGAAGTCGAGCAGCATGCGCTGTTTGAGCAGCGTGAAGTAAAACATCGCCTCCACATCGTTATTACGAGTAGTAGTGGACTGGCCGGTGCCTACAATGCCAACATCCTGAAGCTTTTTACGCAACAGATTCGGGAGGATCAAGCCAACAAGGTCCAGAGCAAAGTCATCGCTATCGGCAGTAAGGGCGCGCAGTTTGTGCGTCGCCTGAATGACGTAGAGCTGATGGCGGTCTATCCATCGTTCGGTGACCATCCAAGCGCGAATGATTTACGTCCGGTGCTCAACAGCTTGATTGAACAATACGCTACTGGGGACGTCGACGAAGTCATGCTGTACTACACGCTGAGCAAGTCGAGTATCTCTCAAGAAGCGTTGACCATGCAGCTATTGCCTGCCCGCGTCGAGCAGGATGGCGATAAACCAAAGTTGCCGGATGTCAGCAACTTTGAGCCTGACATCGAGACGGTCATCGAGCAAGTGACGACACGTCTGATAGAGGCACAGATTTGGCAGGCTGTGCTCGAGAGCCTGGCCAGCGAACACGCTATGCGAATGGTGGCGATGAAAAACGCTACTGACAACGCCAGCGATTTGATAGATGATTACACCCTGGAATACAACACAGCCCGCCAGGCTGCGATTACCCAGGAACTTGCCGAAATTACCGGCGGCGCGGAGGCCATGAAATGATTAGTCCAGCAGAACTGCGTACACTATCACCTGAAGATGCGGCGTATGAAGCATTGGTTATTGAAACCGAATTGGCTTCAGTAGGCTTTCCCGCAGGGCTCGCAACAGGTGTGTTGCAAGGCATCAGTGATGCGCACGCTCAGAGAATTTCTCGTGGTTTTGTGACTCGCTACGATGATCCGGTTGAAGTCGATGGTCTTGCCGGAGCAGTTATGGGCCCAAACGATCATGATGAGTACGCTCGCGAAAACTTCGCTATGTGGGCATCAGCATTTTTACAAACGACACCTGAATTGATACAAGATGTAAGGCTACAGATAGAAGCCCAGCAGGCACTAGACAGGTCTGGCGCATGAACACGATACCAAACCAGAATAACCCCGAGCACTTGACTAACATCGTCGTTGTTGCGCTGATTGTGCGTGACGGTAAGTTATTTATCGCTAAGCGTGCGGACACTAAGGCATCCTGGCCGGGGCGATTCGAGCTCGTTGGTGGGCATGTCGATCCGGGCGAGGCGCTAGAAACCGCCCTACTGCGAGAAGTAAAGGAAGAGTTAAATGTCGATGTTACGATTGACCGAATCATCGATGCCTTTACCTATGAGAGTGAGGACACATTCAAGGTTGAAATATGCTATTTATGTCACCTGGAGGATGGGATTGAGCCGCAGCTCAACCCCGACGATCACAGCGAACACAGGTGGATTGGCAGGGACGAAGTAGATTTATTCGAAAAAGATGACGAAGAAGTACAAGTAGCGAAAAAGATGTTTAGCATTCTAGGAGGAGAACAATAATGGCAACAGCAACGAAAGATAAACCTAAGACAACAACCGGCACCGTCACCCAGGTCGTGGGTGTGGTGGTGGACGTTGAGTTTACGTGCAGATACACTTGCCGTCAATTTACGATGCGTTGACGGTTGACCACGACGGCAAGAGCTAGTGCTGGAGGTGGCGCAGCACCTGAACGAATCAAGCGTGCGCGCGATTGCGCTGGGTGGTACTGACGGCTTGCAGCGTGGTACAGAAGTCATCAACACAGGCAAGCCCATTAGCGTGCCTATCGGCGACAAGACGCTTGGCCGTATGTTCAACGTGACTGGCGACCTATTGACGGCCAAGGCGGTACATTTAGCGAAACAGCTCCTATTCACCGTACGCCGCCACCACTGATCGACCAGTCAGGCAAGATTGAAATACTGGAAACCGGCATCAAGGTCATCGACCTGCTCTGCCCGATGACCAAGGGTGGTAAGGCTGGTTTGTTCGGTGGTGCTGGTGTCGGTAAGACCGTGCTGATTCAGGAGCTGATTAACAACATCGCAAAGTTCCACAGTGGCTACTCCGTGTTCGCCGGTGTCGGTGAGCGTACCCGTGAGGGTAACGACCTGTACGGCGAAATGACCGAATCTGGCGTTATCAAGAACACCAGTCTAGTGTTCGGCCAGATGAACGAACCACCAGGAGCTCGTCTGCGTGTGGCCTTGAGCGGCCTGACGATTGCTGAAGGTTTCCGTGACCAGGGTAAGGACACGCTGCTATTCGTCGACAACATCTTCCGCTACACTCAGGCTGGTTCTGAGGTGTCTGCGCTGCTCGGCCGTCTGCCATCTGCTGTCGGTTACCAGCCAACACTGCAACAGGAAATGGGCGCCCTCCAAGAGCGCATCACCTCGACCCGCGAAGGCTCGATTACGTCTGTCCAGGCTGTCTATGTGCCGGCTGACGACATGACCGACCCGGCACCAGCAACAACATTCGCCCACCTCGACAGTACAATTTCGCTCAACCGTGCACTAACTGAGATTGGTATCTACCCTGCCGTCGACCCGCTCGACAGTACGTCGAACTTGCTCGACCCGGAAATTGTCGGCGAGGAACACTATGCCGTTGCTCGTGAAGTCCAGCGAGTGTTGCAGCGCTACAAAGACCTGCAGGACATCATCGCCATTCTCGGTATGGAAGAGCTCTCAGAGGAAGACAAAAAGACCGTTGACCGCGCTCGTCGTATCCAACGTTTCCTCAGCCAGCCATTCTTTGTGGCCGAGCAGTTCACGAACAACCCTGGTGCCTACGTCAAGCTCGAAGATACCATCAAAGGCTTCCGCGAAATCCTCGACGGCAAGCACGACGACAAGCCTGAGAGCGCCTTTTACCTGAAGGGTTCGATTGCAGACGTAAAGGCTCCAAAGAAGGACAAGTAGTGTTTCGATTTCAACTCGTCAGTCTGACTGGCACAAAATTTGACGAAGACGTCTACGAGGTCATCCTGCCGACTATGGAGGGCGAAATTGGCGTGCTGCAAGATCACATGCCACTCGTGAGTGTTGCTACCAATGGTGCTATTGTTGTTCGGCGTAATCCCAAGGATAGCGATAGTGCTCGAGAATTCTTCGCTACCAATGGTGGTGTGATTGACGTTACTAATAACGTACTCCGCGTCTTGGTCGATGAGGCTGACCACGCCGATACTATTAACGAGGCCGAAGCTCAGGCTGCCTATCGAGCGCGCTCAGAAAATGCACGCTGAGGCGAAGGACCAGGTTAGTCTGGAGCATGCCCAACAAATGGTCGACCGTCAGTCGGTGCGTTTGCAAGTGGCTGGGCTTAAGCGGCGGCATCAACGACACAAATAGTCTTCATACTTTTCTCTTGTTAGAAAAGTATGCAAAAGAACAGCCCCAAATTCGTTTGCGCCAGGTCACTCCTGTATTCTGTGAGCTTGACCAAAGATCGCCTTCATACAGACTGCTACCAGCAGTCTGTATTCAGTTGAACGTACTTTGGCCAGCCAAGCACGCTCGCACAATACTTCCATGACTCGGGCAAGCCGAGGGGCAAGACCATGCTGGCCGGCCTAGTGATGTTCGTCAGACATTTTTGTCGCACCAAGTGAAGTTGTGATTTGTGACAACACAGCCGCCAGGAACGTCGCAAGGGCAATTGCGCAAAGCAACTGCCTTATTTTTGTCCGAGCATTTCGTTGACGAGATTACAGACATTTACGTAGTAATTTTTTTCCTTCAGCGGAAGCTTCTTGCAATTGTTCGCTTTCGCCAAAGGCACTAATTGATATCATGTCAGCCAGCGGTCCTTCGGTATAGGAAAGTGAAGTAACCTGTCGTACGTATAATTGCTCAACGCTTTCTGAGAGACCGCTGTTTGGTAAATATTACTCTCTTGTCGGTTGGACCAGATAACCACCGCTTTTTTCATAAAACCCCGTTACAATGCTCTGACGTGTTTCATCTGCTATCGGTAACATATTACCAGTGACTTATGTTGATTCCAATTGTTCAACCATTAAGCCCAATGTTCCATTTAGCTGATATGTCGATTCCTTTCAATATGTCTGGCATTGTATCTATTTTTTACAAGGATTTGTTTGAATTATACTAAGAGTATAACGGTCTACTTCACTTTGCTGGTGCAGAAGGCGCAGCGGGTGGCTTTGACGGGGATAGTACTGAGGCATTCCGGACATTTCTTTTCGGTGGGGTCGGCCGGGGTTTTGTTGCGGTTGGCGCGCTGTGCCAAGTGGTTGATGGGCTTCACGACAAAGAAAAACAGCGCTGTTGCCACCAGCAGGAATGCGACAAGGGCGTTGAGGAAGTCACCGTACAGGAACTTGCTGCCATTTATCGTAAATGTCAGGGAGGAAAAATCAGGCTTGCCAAATATGGCGGCGACGAGTGGTGTGACCAAGTCGGCGACGAGGGCTGTTACGACCGCACCAAAGGCTGCGCCGACGACAACCGCGACTGCTAGGTCGACAACATTCCCGCGTAGTATGAATTGTTTGAACTCCTTGAGCATAGCAACCTCCGCTTAGTGATTGCTTCTATACTAAGAGCTCATCCATGTTTTGCCAAATATTTAGCGTACGGCGATTTCTGTAACGCCGAGGGCCTTCATGGTGCCGATAACGTCGATGAGGCTGGCGATAGCTGCCATAGCTGGGTTTGGCGCATCGTCGGACATAGCAAATAGCTGGTCACTGGCCCAGAGGTCGTGGTTGTATGCTGCCACCTCCTGCTCAACGGCATCGCCCGTCAAGAATGATGAATTCCGTTCGGTGTTAATGATACCTACTGTGGCAGTATGGCCACCGCGGTAGATTGCCGTGGTGTCACCGTCTTTGACGGCGTCTAGGATAATCTGACGGGGATCACCCACGACAAGCTGTGATCGCTCAGCGATGCGCCCATGCGCGTCGGCCACTCCGTGTGCAAATTCGCTCGCCCAGGCCTCGCCAAACAGCTCAGGCATGAGCATTTCAGCTTCAGTAATGATATCCTCTCGGTTTTCGTGAATCAGATGGCTGATCGCGGCTCGTTTTGCCGCAAAGCCACAACCAACCGGCCCTGCTTGTTTGTCTAGATCAATCTCACTGCCCTGCTCAGCGGTCTCGTCACTGTGTACGCCCAAGCCGCGGACGCCGCGGGCTTTTTGCTGCGCCACCAGCTTGCTTCGGAGTGCACCGAGTGGCTGGGCACTGCCTGTCGTATCGGTTTCCTGCAGTACTGCCGTGGTATATGGTACGAACAGTTCACCACCGAACAGGTGGATATATCGCTCTAGCTCGCTGGCACGGTCGTCACCACAGTTGATTGGGTCGGTCATTATGTCGACGGTGGTAAAGAGTTGCTCCCGGGTTTGTAATACTTCATTTTCGGTCATTGTTGCCATATGTTCTGCTCCGCTCATACGTATAAATAGCCGCTCCTTGGCGGTCGTTACGTTTGTTAGTCTCTTGGTTTCGAATGAATACCGAAGCGTATTATACGCCGCTTAGCCGTTGCTGCAAGACTATTGCCGGTAAGCATAAGCCCTTTACAAATGTTCTCAGGGGCGCTACGCTGTACCTACTAATAAGTGGAGGTTCCAACTATATGTTTGGAAAGAAAAATGTCGCAACGCTTGTTGCTGAGTTTCTCGGTGCTGGTGTATTGACGCTCGTCGTCATAGGCGTACAACATTCAACAATCGGTGTGCCGTACTTTGTCGGTGTCGCCGCTGCCCTGGCTGCTGCAATGGTTGTCATGGTGTTCGGCGCAGTATCTGGCGCCGTATTAAACCCAGCAATTACGATTGCGTTGTGGTCAGTCCGTCGTCTAAAGACGATGCCTGCGTTCACATACCTAGTCGTACAGCTGCTTGGTGCATGGGCAGCATACTGGCTGTTTACGTACCACATCGGCAGCAGCTTGAATGCTGCGGCTGGTGACTACGATGCACGCATCATGGTCGCAGAGGCTGTTGGTACAGCTATTCTTTCATTCGGTTGGGCTGCCGCCGTATACAACAAGTATACTGTTGGACTAAAAGCTTCAGTCATTGGACTCGGCTATGCGCTTGGTATCGTTGTAGCATCATCTGCTTCAATCGGTCTCATTAACCCTGGTGTTGCGCTGGCTGACCAAGCCTGGACTATCTGGGGAAGCGCCGGCTGGGCAACCTACGTACTTGGTCCAGTCTTGGGTGCATTGCTTGGATTTAATCTGTACGCTTGGCTCTTCAGCGATCAAAAGTTTGTCGTTGGTAAGCGCGTCAGTGTACGTTCAACTTCTACAACCGCAGTGACTACTAGCAAGCCAGTAGCGAAGCCAAAAACCAAGACCGCTCCTAAGAAAAAGACAACCAAAAAGACTACCACAAAGCGCAAATAACATACGCTACAGTGCTAAAACACCCGTCTCTATGTCGGGTGTTTTTAGTTGCCATCAACAGGATGCATACATTGACGATGGTCGTGTCCAGGGGGGAACGCGTTGGACTGGAGGTCGTTAACCATAGTTTGTAATTTCGCCAGCAAGCTATCGAGTGATTTTGGTTGTTTTTTGACCGAGCCGATATATCCGGTCTCGACAAAATCTAGGCTGAGTAAGCCCGGTAATTCTCCGCGTAGCTGCTGCCAGGCGAGCGCATACAACGTAAGCTGAGACGAGCCGGTTGCCCGTGTCTTGGCTTGCTTGTCGGTAGTGACACTCGTACCGGTTTTGAAGTCGCGTATCTCGACCCCATTAGCGTGCGGATAGACTGCGTCAATGCGGCCACGGATCGTCAGTGGCATATCAGCCATCTCCAATGCAAATGGTAATTCTGTCTCGATTGGTAATTCATCCTGGGTGAAGCGCTCGTAGACGGCTCGTACGGTGCGTTTTGCCTGTGCCTGGGCGCGTTCTCGGGATCGTTTTGATTGATAGCCAGCCTTGGGCATGCCATCGAGTACGTGGGCTATCAGGCTGTCGATGTCGGCAACGGGCTTTCCCTGTTGTCTATCGTTGTGGATACGCTCAATCACACCATGTATCAGTGTCCCGTAGTGCAACTGCGGAGCTGGCGGTAATGGCATAGCCAGCACATAGCGATAATAAAAATCTTGTGGGCAGCGCAACCAAGTTTCGATTTGACTGACGCTCAACATAATTCGCCCATCGCGATGCATCGTTTCTGGCAGACCGACCGGCATAACATTAGAGCGTTCTGAAAACAGCTCTAGGTTGACCGGCACTGCTTCATCCTGAGTCTGGCTGTCCGGGTCGTGACCCAATAGTTCGCTCAAAAAGCGGGATGCTTTGCGCGGTGCGCCGGCAGTGCTGTGGCGGTCACTATAGCTGAGTATCAGCTCGCGTTTGGCGCGGGTGGCGGCGACATACATCAGCCGTCGTTCCTCGGCCATGTGTTGGTCGGCTTCGGTACGATGTACCTGCAGTTCATCGGGCAGTTTGTGTGTCAATCCAAACGACCGCAGTGGAAACGAGCCTTCCGTGCAATCGACGACGTATACTGTGTCCCACTCTAATCCTTTTGATCGGTGGACGCTCAGGACGTTGACGAGCGTATCAGAAATTTGCAGCGTCGGGTCGTCAAAGCCGCTGCCGGCCGCCTGGAGCGATGGTAAGTTTGTGACATAATTTTGGACACTTGGTACATTGGCGACACGCTCAAACTCCTTGAATGTTTTGAATAGTTGGCTCAGAGCCTGCACCTCGGTATAAGTAACGATATCACTGGTGTCAGTACTGTAGAGTCGTTGTTTCCAGCCAGAGTCGGTGATGATGTCATAGGCGACGGTGCCGACACTTTTTTCACTGGTGTGCTGGCGCCACTGCTCGATTGACTCGAGGGCTGTTTTCAGGTCCGCCTCGTCGCTTTCGAGGATTGCTTCGGATAGTGATTGGTGTTCGCGTTGGGCTCCTGCGGATATTCGAGCCAGCGTGCCAACGTCTAGACCGAATAGTGGCCCATTGAGGCAGTGGAATAGTGCAATGTTGTCCAGCGGGTCAGCCACTGCCTTAAGGGCTTCGAGCAGCTGTCGAACGGCGGGCTGGGCGTACATATCACTGCTCAGGCCCGTGACGGCGTGCGCAATATTTTGCAACTCGAGGATTTCGTGAACTTTTTGGACTCCTTGATTGCGACGAGCCAATACCGCGATAGAGCTGGCCGGTTGTCCGTCGTCGAGCCGTCGCGATATGTCCTCTGCAACCCAGGCAAGTTCGGCATCGTAGCTGGTGAAGTGTTGAATGCGTGGCGCTGTTCCACTAGCAACATTTGCGTGCAACCGCTTGTCTAACTTGTTGATGATTTCGAGGCGGTGCGGATTGTTGCCCTGGATGAGACGATAAGCGCTGTCGAGGATTGGCTGGGTAGAACGATAGTTTTCTGTTAGTGTTACGTCTTGTGCGTTCGGGTAACGTTGACGGAAATCCAAGATGTTTGAGAGCGTTGCGCCTCGCCAGCCGTAGATACTCTGATCGTCATCACCTACCACCATAATGTTTTTGTTATCTCCTGCCAGCAAGTCGACCAACGCAGACTGCATTGGATTGGTGTCCTGGAACTCGTCAACCAGCACGTAGCGGTAACGTTGCTGCAGCGTCCTCAGAACATTTGGACGTGCCCGGAGTAGCTCAATCGTTAAAAACAACTGATCATCATAATCAATAACCTGTTCTCGACGACATATCTGCAGGTAGGTTGCATAAAAGTGGGCAAGTTCTTGGTGTTTTTGGCGTTCGAGTTTCTCGGCATCATCCCCTGCTGGTAGTTTGTCAGCGTACGCCTGATAGTCAGCTGCCAGAATGAGTTGTTGCTTGAGGAGCGATACATAATCAGCCAACGTACTAAGCTGTCCGTGAGGATTCGAGACGGGCGAGAAGTACTCCAGCTCAAATTCATCTAGGTGCTCACGTAAGAACACCAATTGGCCGGTGTCACCCAGCAGTCGCAGGTCGCCCAGGCCATATTCATTGCCGTAGGCCTGCAATAGGTCATTTCCGAATCCATTGAATGTGGCGATGGTCGTGTCAAGGGCGCTTCCAAGCGACTGTTCGCTCACGCGGTCCAACATTTCGCCGGCGGCTTTTTCGGTGAATGTCAGCGCCAGGATTGAACCAGGATCGACACCGTCTCGTATTAAGCGAATGATTCGCTCCACAATTACACGGGTTTTGCCGGTCCCTGCTCCAGCCACTACGAGCACTGGCCCGTCGCCAATGTCGACCGCTTGTTGCTGGGCTCGGTTGAGTTTCACCTCCTCAACGTCCGAGTTGTCCGGTGCCGGTGTCATCCCTCCTATTGTATCAGTCCTGGACCGTTCAGGCGTCGTCTTCTGGTTTGTTGCAAACGGGACAGATTTCTTCCTCTTCGAAACCTGTTGTCCATTGTACTGTGGCTGACGACCACGTTTCGAGATCGTTAAATGCGACAAAGTCAGCTACCTCGCGCAAAAGCCAGCCAAGCCAGCCATTCAGGTGGAATTTGCCGTAACTGACTGCTGCCCAGCGTTTTCCAACTGGTATAACACTAATCGGCTTGGCGGGTTTGTAGGCTCGCATGTCTTTGCCGCGAGCGCGTCGCTTCAGGTTGGCGGCGACGAAAGCTCCATCATGCACGGCCGTTTGGGCCTGGCCACTGTACGGCGTGTTGGCGTTGTCGCCAATGACAAACACACTGTCCTCAGCTTGAAGATAGACATCGGTGGCGACTTTACCCTGGTTCATAATCACGAAGTTGTTGTGGTGAAAGAACGGATGGTTGGTGACGCCTGCTGTCCAAATTACCGTGTGGCTCCGCATTTTTTTGCCGGATACCATCAGACCGTCTGCGCTTTGCCCTTGGACGAGTTTACCGGTGTGTACCCTTACGCCAAGATTACGGAGGCGGCGTTTGACAGCACGTGATGTCGCTCGTGGCAGCCTCGGCAAAAGCCTGGGTGCGGCTTCGATCAGGCGAACGTTGATGTGGTCCTTGTGTATGCCATGATTACGCATAATGGCACGCAAATATCCTGGCAAAGCGCCAGCTAATTCTATGCCGGTTGGGCCACCGCCCACTACGAGATAGTTTAGGTCCGGCTTTCGTTCATCGAGCAATTGCTCATGCAAATGGGTCTTAAACCTTAGTGCATCTTCGTTTGATTTGATACTGTAGGCATATTCCTGAAGTCCAGGTATAGAGAAATAGTTAGTCACTACACCCAGTCCAATGATAAGCGTGTCATAACTATGACGGCTACCGTCCTTGGTGACTACTTCTTTGTTTTTACGATCGAGGCTGACTGCAGTTCCCTGCTGGATATTGATGCGTAAATCTTTGAATATCTCGCTCAATGGTATGTAGGAGTTGGCTCGCTTTCCTCCGGTCGCGGTACGATACAGCGTCGGATAATACCGGAAATGATCGTGCTCCGTTAACAGCGTCACATGAAAATGGCCATTTTTTGCTAGCTCCTCTGCGGCTTTGATACCACCAAAACCACCGCCCAGTACCAATACTTTTTCCGTCTTCATATCTTAGGTATAGTGTAGCGAATACATAAGCAGTTTGTCCATAACTAGGAGTACTTGCACAGGATAAGCCTGTAGTGACCTTGTGAAAGGCTGACTGTGATTCGTGACGGTATAACTTGCATCTATCTGTTGTGACGGTTATGCTTATAGGTAATGGATGCTATAGTAAAACAGTTGCAGGAACGTGGATTTCGTGGCGAAATCGACAGTAGTGACGAGACACGAGAGCGCTGTAGCCACGACGCCAGCCTATTCGAAATCAAACCTGAGCTGGTAGTTTCACCCGCGATTCGAACGATGTGCAGACATTAGTCAAGCTAGTCGGAGAGCAAAAGAAACAGCAGCCGACCCTATCTGTCACCGCTCGGAGTGCTGGAACTGACATGGCCGGTGGTACCCTCAACGAATCAATCATTGTCGATTTTTTGAAGCACTTTACTTCGATTGAGCACGTATCTTCGACTGAGGCTCAAACACAACCCGGTGTCTATTACCGCGACTTCGAAGTGGAAACACTAAAACACCAGGCCTTGATGCCGTCGTATCCTGCCAGCCGCGACATGTGTACCGTTGGCGGGATGGTGGCGAACAACAGCTGGTGGCGAGAAGTCGCTAGAGTACGGCAAAGTCAAAGATTATGTCAACGAACTGCGCGTCGTATTTGCCGATGGCAACGAATACACCGTAAAGCCTCTTAACAAGAAACAGCTCGACGCCAAAATTGCTCAGAACGACTACGAAGGGGATATTTACAAGAAAATCTATACCCTTTGTGAGGAGCATTATGATGCCATCAAGGCAGCCGCACCGACAGTAACGAAGAATTCCATGGGCTACACGCTCTGGGAAGTGTGGGACCGCGACACCGGTATCTTTGATTTGACAAAATTAATCGTCGGTTCCGAGGGTACGCTTGGGATTTGTCACGGATATTACCTATCGACTGGTGCCAAAGCGGCCACACTCGGGCTTGCTGGTATTTTTCCTCAAAGGATATCGGCGACCTCGGCATGATTATCAACACGGTGTTGAAATACAAGCCGGCGACATTTGAGGGATTCGACGACCAGACGATGATCCTGTTCTTTAAGCTGATGCCGGCGCTGTTCAAAAGCCTCGGCCCCAAGACATTCATTCGGCTAATGATTAGTCTGATTCCACAGGCATTCATGGTACTCAAGGGCTACCCGAAGCTCGTGCTGATGGTCGAGTTTAACGGTGATACGCAAAAGGAAGTTCACAACAAGATTGCCGAGCTGCACCGTGCGCTCAACTTGAAAAACAAGAAGTTCCACTACAGTATCAGCGCCGCAGAGGAAGATGATACCGAAGAAGAGAGCGAAAAATTCTGGCTGATGCGACGAAAAAGTTTCAACTGCTTGCGGAGCAAGGTCAAGGATAAGCATACCGCGCCGTTCATTGATGACTTCTGCGTTGACCCTGAATATTTACCAGAGTTTCTTCCGCAGCTTCAAAATATCATTCGGAAATACAAGCTATTTGCGACTATCGCCGGCCACATGGGTGACGGGAACTTCCATGTCATTCCTCTCATGAAAATTGAGGAACCCCAGGAACGTGCAAAACTGCTGCCAGCCATGAAGGAAGTCAACGAGCTAGTGCTGAAGTATGGCGGATCACTGAGTGGTGAGCACAACGATGGCATGGTTCGCGGCCCATGGCTGGAGCGACAGTTCGGCAAGGAAATCTATCGGTTGTTCAAAGACGTAAAACATATATTTGACCCTGACAACATTTTTAATCCACACAAGAAGTCTGATGCTGATTGGGACTATAGCTTCAACCACATCCGCGATAGCTTCTGAGCGATACAGTAGTTGACGCTAGGGCGTCTAAGACACGTTCCTGATGCTAGGTATTCACGACGACCCTTAAGTAATCACGCGTGTTCAAACGAGCATGTTTTCGACAAATGCCCTGTGAATATTACTTATGTACGGTGAAACTGCCGGTTGTCTCGGGGTGTAAATGGTCGTGGAACGAAAAAAACCAGTTTCCGACAGCGTTATAGTCTTGTTTTGGCCAGCACCAATGCTGTACTCCGAGACGCCAGCATATGGCGTGTGGTCGGGGTGTGCTCCAAATCCGACGATGACGGTTCTGCCCTGGTGGTTCATAAACGTCAGCGTGTCACATCTTGCTGCATCGATCGATGTTGGCGTTACGACATCGTTCATGATCATCATCTGATGATTGGCATGTTGCCCCTGGCAGGCACCGGTTTTTTTGCCGCTAATCGCGTAAATGCCCTCATCGTTGACTATTCGCATGAGCTGTTCACTGGGCGTCATGCTGTAGTGCAGATTGTTGGTAATGATGATCGAACCGCCGACCACGACCAATATCGTGCGTGACCGTCGCGCCAAAGAAGAATACATTGTATAAAGGTTTCGGTCCACGTCCAAGGTGTAAAAAGAAAAATACTTGCACGAGCATCTGCAAAACGCCAAAACCAAGTATCGTCAGCAATAGAGTTCTGCCGGTAATCACTTGATTGACGACCAGATAGTACGGGATGAACGTGAAAATCAACGACAGTATAAACCCGATGGTGTATGCACGTATACTTGCATTTTCGTGTTGATGTGTTCATACAAATGCCCCCAGGTACACGATGGTAAAGATGAATATCCAGACGATATCCAAGAAGTGCCAGAACAGACTTAGCATCAGCAATTTGCGGACCACGAGTTTAGTTAGTCCTCGCTTCATGATGAAAACTCAGAGTGATAGCCATCCATAGCAAGCCCGAGGTGATATGCAGGCCATGCGTGCCGACCAGCACAAAGAACGATGACAGGAATGCATTGGTCTGCAGCGTAAGACCCTCGTGTATCAAGCGTTAAACTCGTACAGCTCGATACCCAGGAATGCCGCTCCAAGCAGAAATGTAAGGCCAAACCAGAAGAGCGTTTTCGCCTTATGGCCGTTGCGAGCCATCAGCATGCCAATACCGACTGTAAAGCTGCTGGTGAGCAGCAACAGAGTCTCTGTCAGTGCCAGCGGCAGACTGAAGAGGTCGTGGCCACCCTCTCCTCCCATAGTGTTGTTGTGGAGTACGGCATAGGTGGCGAACAAGATAGCAAACATGAGCAAGTCGGTCATTAGATAGACCCAAAACCCGAACATGATGCGGTCATCGGCCTCGGCTTCGAGTTTTTTATGGTCGAGTGAATGTTCCGCTGCTACCATGTTCGCAACTTTCGCGTTCGTATTACCGTGACGAAGTAGGTCGCAATAATTTTGATTAAGTCCCAGGTTCCCATGTCTTCGCCTGTTGTCTGATGTTCTTTGCGGTGCTGGATATCCTTTTTCTGACGAGCCATCTCGAGTTTTTCTACCTCGTCGGCCGTCAACACATACTCGGTTTCTTCATTAAATGTTCGCATAATCGCTACGATAATGATGCCAATAATTGATAGCACAGCCAACCAAATCAACTCCCAGACAAAGGCAAACCCGGCCAGAAATGCGAAAATGGAAATGTAAATGCCTGTCGCAGTATTTTTTGGAATGACCATGGATTCATATTTTGGTTTGGGGAGACCCTGTTGCTTCATCCGCCAATAATCATCACGAGATTCAATCTGAGGTATGACGGTAAAGTTATAAAATGCGGGCGCCGAGGGTGTTGACCATTCGAGTGTGCGTCCATCCCATGGGTCGCCAGTGGTGTCGCGCAATCGTCGCTTCTGCAGAACGCTGGCTAGTATTTGAGCAAGTTGTAATGCGGTACCGATGGCAATAATAATGCCACCGATCAGCATCATGATAAACAACGGTTGCCATCCGGTTGATGCATCGTAGTGGTCAAGCCGTCGGGGCGCACCCATGAATCCGAGAATGTACATTGGTATGAACGACATACAGAAACCCACAATCCAGCACCAAAAAGCTTGGCGGCCGATGCGTTCGTTGAGCTTGATGCCGGTAAATTTCGGGAACCAGTAATTGATACCGCAAAAGATTCCAAACAATACTCCACCGATGACGTTAGAGTGGAAATGGGCAACCAAAAAGAGGCTGTTGTGCAGCTGGAAGTCGACCGGCGGAATGGCCAGCATCAGTCCTGATAGTCCGCCGATCGTGAAGACCGTAACAAAGCCTAAGAACCAGAGCATTGGCGTGTCGAATCGGATCTTGCCCTTGTACATGGTTGCAATCCAGGTAAAGAACAGAACGGCCGTAGGGATGGCAATTAATAGCGTCATTTCTCCGAAGAATGCGTTGACATCGGCGCTCGCACCCATCGTGAAGAAGTGGTGCAGCCAGACTGATAAAGCAAGAGCAGATATACCGCCAATTGCCAAGAAAAGTTCGATTTGTAGCTGGCAATTGGTTTGCGGCTGAATGTAGAGACAATTTCCGAAAAGACGCCAAGGGCAGGCAACATCAGGATATATACCTCTGGGTGCCCCCACATCCAAATCAGGTTGGTATACATCATGGGGTTGCCTCCGCCGCAATCGTGGTAAAGAAATGCGTCCCGAGATAGCGGTCAAAAAACATCAAAAACAGCGTGGCCGTTAGCAGCGGAAAGACCGTCACTGCCATCAGCATGCTGAATAGTGAACCCCATGTGAACAAAGGCATTTTCATAAGTGACATGCCGGGTGCTCGCATCTTTAAGATGGTCATAATAAAGTTAATCGCACCAAGTGTCGTGCCGATACCTGATATCTGTAGACTCCATATCCAATAATCCACGCCTACCCCTGGGCTGAATTGCGAACCTGACAGTGGTGCAATTGCCAACCATCCTGTAGCGGCATATTCCCCACCAAAGAAAAAGAACATATTAACCATGACCACGCCGGCGATATATAGCCAAAATCCAAGCGTGTTGAGGAATGGCGATGCCAGATCTCGTGCACCAATTTGAAGTGGGACAATGAAGTTAATGAGCCCAAAGATAAGCGCCATGGCAACAAAGAAGACCATGATATTGCCGTGTGCGGTGAAAATTTGCTGGAAATGGTGTGCCGACAAATAGCCGTGATCTGCCCCCAAGTAACCGCCCATATTGGAGGATGCAAGCGCCTGCTGTAGCCAGATCATGATGGCGTCTAGGCCGCCTCGCAGCAGCATAAAACCACCCGCGATGAAGTACATTATGCCAATCTTCTTGGGGTCAACCGAAGTGAGCCATTCTTTCCATAGCCAGGTCCATCGTTTCGACACGGTTAAGTAGATTGCAATTACGGCAAACATGCCAAAGAATGCGACAGAACCTCCAATGGTGAACCACTCATGCGGAAGTGCCTCTGCATTCAGTTTACCCAGCAAAAAATCTCTCATCCTCTAATGTCCCTCATGGTGTGTATGGTTTTCTTCTGCCGACATGTGCATGCCGTGGGAGTATTTCATTAGTACTTTAGCATATAGATTGATGTCATACTTAGCGTACAGAAGTGAGTGCACATTTTCAGACGGCTTCAACAGTTCGGCATAGGTACTATCGTCGAGGATATTGTGTGTTTGCTTTGTGTCGCCGACCCATTGCTGAAAGAATTCAGGTTCGACCACACTCGTATCAAACGTCATATCGGCAAAACCAGCACCGTTAATTTCAGCAGATCGCCCTGGATAATCTCCGATTTGCGTCGGCAATAAGTTTAGTCTGTTTACATGGCTGGTCATGGCATACAGCTGTCCGCCTAGGTTTGGAATCCAGAAAGAACTCATCGGTGCTTCATCGGCCGTGAGGTAAAACGTAACCGGTGTGTTAATAGGCAGCTTTAGGTAGTTGACGGTTGCAATCCCCTGCTCAGGGTAAATGAATAGCCATTTCCAACGCATAGCAATCACTTGCACATCCAGATTCTTGTTATCAGATGCAATGGTCTTGCGCGGCTCAAGTTTGTGCGTGGCCGGTATCAATAACGTGGTAAATACCAGGAAAAATATGATCGGGTACGCCCACATGACAAACACGAATCTTTTGTTCTGGCCTTGCTCGGGCTTGTGAACGGCTTGGGTGTTAGATTCGCGGTATTTCCAGGCAACAAAGTACAGGACGAGCACTACAGGTATTGCCGCGGCAAATAATAGGACGAGCGCAAGTGTCAGCAGGCTATGTTGCTGGGCGGCAATCCAGCCCTGCGGGTTGAACAGAGCGATATTTTTGTCAAATATGAAATAACCAATGACGAGCGCAAGTTCTATCAATCCCATCACAATAATTGCCGCAATCAAGCCCGGGCTAAGTTTTTCTTTGCCTATTTTAGACATCCCTCAATCCCATGAAGACATAAGCATAATATTACTGATGAGTATACATGAGTTTATCGCTCGGTTGCAAAAATACTGGTATCCGAATTTAAGACTACGTACACCCTCAAGCACCACATCATTTTTCATGATAAACAATGTTTTGGGTGATGGGTGCGATATACTCGAATAGATGACGGCCACAAAAATCAAAGCGTACTACATGCTTATAAAACCGGGGATAATCCGAGGAAATTTGTTGGCTGCAACAGCGGGCTATCTGTTGGCCTCGGCTTGGGATATCGAGGCATCCGTGTTCATTGCGCTAGTCTGCGGATTGACGCTGGTGATTGCCAGCGCTTGTGTGCTGAATAATATTATTGATCGAGATATCGACCGAAAAATGCCGCGAACCAAAAAGCGTGCATTGGTCAGCGGAGAGATATCAGTCACGGCTGCCTGGCGATATGCGGCAGTCCTCTCTTTGCTGGGATTTTTGCTCCTAGTCAGCTGGACGAACTGGTATGTGGTGGGGGCGGGTGCGCTCGGAGCAATCTTTTATGTTGGCGTATATGGCTATGCAAAGCGGGCATCGCACCACGGAACGCTCGTCGGGACAGTGTCCGGCAGCATGCCGTTAGTTGCGGGGTATCTGGCGGTCACGAATCGCATCGATACGGGAGCGATATTGCTTGTTTTGTTGATGACGGCATGGCAAATGCCACATTTTTATGCAATAGCACTCCGTCGGCAAAAAGAATACCGCGCTGCCGGTATACCAATCCTCCCACTGATTAAGGGAGAACGTCGGACGCAACGCGAAATGGTTGCCTACGTCTTTTTGTTTACTATCGTCGTAGTACTGTTAACACAAACTGGCTACACCGGAGCGACATTTTTGTTCGTGATGGGTCCGTTGTCGCTGTATTGGCTATGGCGTGGTGTACAGTACTCGGATGACATCAAAGCTTGGGGTGGGCAGATGTTCGGGTTGTCCTTAGTTGTATTGCTCGTGATGAGTGTAATGCTGTCGGTTGGCAGTATTTTGCCCTGAACGTCGTCTAGCGGGTATACTGCCTGTAATGAATCGAACGTCACATTCTAAGACGACTACACAGGACCGATACGCAAATACTCCAGTAGTTCGCCACATCGTCGGGATTCTGGACATACTTCGACGGTTCATGGGGACAAAGACAGCGTATATTCTTGTTATGGGGCTGTTTGTGGCTCAAGCGTTGGTGCTGGTTTCGGTCACTAGTATCGGCACTCCTCCGGATGAAGAAAATCATTATAAATTTATCGATTATTACGCCAGTCATTCGCTTGACCCGTTCTTTGAAGACCAGCAGCCAACCTACAACCTGGGCGACAAGACTCGAGAGGTCGACTATCTGTACCACTACGTGATGAGCTGGGTAGAGCGGATACTTCCATTTAGCCATAATGTTGAATTGCACATCATCAGATTATTTTCAATTGCGGCTGGGCTTCTGACGATGCTCGTGTTAAGTGCGCTATTCAGGCGACTTGGATTGTCTGCGTCTGTCATTACTACGGTGCTTTTGGTAGTAACAAATATCCCGATGGTACTTATGTTGAGTTCGGCAATCAACAATGATGCGCTGGTGTGGCTAGGGTTCTCGCTAGCCCTGCTATTACTCGTGAGGCTGTGGCAAAAACCGTCAGTGGTTGACCTGCTCTGGCTCGCAAACATTGCGATCTTCGGTGGTTTATTGAAACGCACACTATTGCCGTTTGGCATGTTGTTTGCTGTGCTGGGGATTATAATTGTCCTACGACATTTACCTGAATTTCGGCGTCAGGTAAAGCGCGTATCCTGGCAGCACTGGAATGTGGTTTTTGCAGGCGTTCTCGTCATCATTGGACTGGCGCTATTCAGCGAGCGAGTGGTGTATAACATCGCTGAGTACCACAGTATTGCCCCCTCGTGCGAGTCAGTGCACGGTGATGCGGCGTGTTATGATTTTTGGGCCAACGTCAGGGCTCGGTATCTCGCGACACAGCCCAGACAACCCTTGATTACTCCCACGACGTTCGTCGTACGATGGTTCGGCCATAGTTTTGATAATATTGTCGACATACAAACTCAAGGTTGGCGACATGAAATACGGCCATTTCGTTTGCTGACGCCACTGCTTGTTGTCGTGTTAGCGTCCGGTCTCATATATGGTACGCGTTTTGATATGCTTCGCAGGAAAGCAGAATTATCGCGTTGGAGACTATATGTCGCTGGAATAGCCTATTTCGGCATCCTCGTCCAACTCGCCGTAAATTATCGTTCCTATCAAAGTAATCAGGTGTTTGGCTTAGCCCTGAATGGCAGATATATTCTCCCAAGTGTGTTAGTTTTGGCGGGACTGTGCGGATTCTACTGGGCTATGTTGCTCAGAAAACATCCGAGATGGTTAACGTTGGGAAGCGTGCTGGTCGTCCTGGGCGTAATTATCGGTAGCGGACTACTGATGATGCTAAGAAATCCGCAGTTATATCTTGGTTATTCGCTCACTTTACACTGAGTCACATTAGCCGTACAATCATAAGCAAGATGAGGGTAGGTATGTTTCGTCAGTCAAAGCGTTCCGATGCGGGTGATACTATTGTCGAGGTCATGATTTCGCTGGTAATTATCTCGTCAATTCTGTTGGGTGCACTGGTTTTATCCCGGACGAGTTCACATGACGTGAGAACCGCCGAGGAGCGAACCCAAGCACTTAATCTATTGCAGGGGCAGGTTGAGCAGCTGCGGGGTATTGCTCCTGAGACATTGGGATCGGCTTTTCCAGCTACATTTTGCATGTATAACTCAGCCATAACTCCAAGCACGAGCGGCAATTGCACACAGTCGATCTACACACTGTCTATCGATAAAGGCGCAACCGAAGCAACGAGCAAGAATGTTGTCTTCACCGCCAGTGCGGCCTGGATAGGAGTCGATGGTCAGCAAAAATACGCGCAATTGAACTACCGACCTCCTGTAAAAAACCATAGAGCTTTCTGGCCGACCTTCCCTGCTCCAACAGTGATACAGGGCTTCCCGCAGTCAGATTCAAGCTCTATCTAAGGTCGTTTTCGCTATGATTATGCTGTATACTAGAGAACATCGTTATGCAAAATAAAAGGCGGCGTCAGCAATCAATCGATAACTTCGTGCCCCAGGGTCGTCCCTTGGGCAGTCCTGCGCCTCGTCAACCACAACAGTTCCCAGATGTCGGTATGACGATGTCTTCGTATTCAGCCCAGCGTGGCACATTACCCCCCGTATCTGGGGGTACTCAAGCGTTCGAAAGTCCCTATTCCAGGCGTCGTGGCAAACGAAAAGGTCGACGCTGGTTTCCGGGGCGACTTAGCAAACGTAAAAAAATCATCTTACTGTTGTTGTCGCCATTCTTGCTCATACTGCTATGGCTGGGTATCAAATTTGCGTTTAACGCTGCCAATATCTTCAACGGGAACCTGTTTAGCATATTTAGCACTACCCAGCTGAAGGGTGAGCAGGACGGTCGTGTCAACATCCTGCTGGCCGGTAACTCTACCGATGACCCCGGACATAATGGTGCTGCCTTAACCGATTCTATTATGATTATGAGTTTGGATACCCGTAACCATAAAGCATTTTTACTTAGTGTTCCTCGCGATTTATATGTAGATATTGCCGGGTATCATCACGCCAAAATAAATGAAGCATATGTTGCTGGTGTTGATCAAAAATTCAATGCACCAGGCTACCCGAGGGGAGGAATGGGATTACTCGAGCAAACCATAGGTGAATCTCTAGGAATTAAGATTCATTATTACGCCCTCATCAACTACAGTGCCTTACGTGAAGCAGTTAACGCTGTTGGAGGCGTCGATGTCACAGTTAGTGGAGCACCTACCAATTGTGGACTGTATGACCCAAGTATTGATTGGAGTACGCGCGGTCCTCTTGTGGATCACTTGAAGAATGGTGTGCATCATCTGGATGGTCGGCAGGCACTGAATCTGGCTCGTGCCCGAGGTGAGGCACGCGGCAGTTGTGGCTATGCAAACAGTGACTTTACCCGTACCGAGTATCAACGCAAATTGCTGGTTGGGCTTAAGAGTAAAATTTTCAGTACTGGCGTGTTGGCAAATCCGGTAAAAATATCCAACCTGTTCGATTCACTCGGTCATAATGTTAAATCTGACATGGAACTGAGTGAAGTACGTCGTTTATACGACTTGATGAAAGATGTTGATAACAACAAAATTAAGTCATACGGACTCAATGACTTGAACGGGAAAGATTATCTCGGCAGCTACCGCACAGAGACGGGGCAGTCTGCCCTTGTTCCGGCAGCTGGGGTAGATGACTTCAGTGATATCCAACACGCCATCCAACGTCTCATGAGCGGCAGCAAAGTCGTTCAGGAGGACGCACATATTGTGGTTTTGAACGGTACGGACACATACGGACTGGCTGGCAGTAATCAAACGATTCTATCAAAACGAGCGCTGAACGTGATTGCTATTGCAGACGCGACGAGTACCGTAGCTCGGACGTATATCATCAATGCATCAGGCGGACAGATGCCAGCTACGCTGAAATCGCTAAAGACCGTCTATCAGGGCGCCAAGGTCACCACTTCTAATCCTTATGCATCTAAGTACGACAGCGCAGACTTTATCGTCGTACTAGGTAACGACCGAGTCTCCGGTAGTCAGTAGCACCTACTGTTGGTTATCTCACAGTGAGCTCTTGCCAACCTGGGCTATGCTAGACGCAGTAGCGTAGGGAGTGAACGTCATGGGAACATATAGACTCGATCATATTACCCACGAGTTAGAACACATCGAACGGGTGCGACTCCGGAGATTCCGCTATAAAATGCAACGTAAAAACTGATGGATTCGTACGCAAAAGCGTGTACACTTGGAATACTATGAGAACTGATGACGAGACATTCGACCGCTTTTTGGAACGATACAGCACCAAGCGCTATTCGAAGGGTGAGATTATTGTATTTCAGGGCGAGGCGCCACGAAGCGCATTTGTCGTAAAAGTAGGCGTCGTCAAGGCCTACAACTTAAGCGTGCAGGGAGATGAAAAGCCAGTCAGTTTCTATACCGAGCACGAAGTCTTCCCCACCCCCTGGGCGTTTGGTAAAGCACCGAATGCATATTTTTATTATGAAGCCTTTACAGATGTGGAACTATACTCACTACCAAGAGATGATTATTTGCATTATGTGAGCCACAATCCGGCCTATGCGCTCGATGTTTTGAATCATTATGTAGTTGATTACCTCGGCAACGCAATGCGACTGAACGCCCTCCAGCATTCCAGAGCCAGTGACAAATTGATTTATACTCTGCACTATCTTACCTTGACTCACGGTAAGACGGTCGCGCCTGGTCAGAGTGAAATTACACTCAGCCTAACTCACCAAGATTTTGCTAATCTCACTGGTCTCACGAGAGAGACTGCGGCTACCGAGCTTAACAAGCTCAAGACGTCCGGTGTGATATCCTACGGCAAACACACACCCTACCAGGTGCATCTCGCTAAACTACAGGCTGCCATCAACGATCAATTCATCGCAGATGTCCAAATGAGCCTTGATTAACTAATTGGTCTGAGGCTCTGCTTTTGTGTCTTTGTTGCCTTTTTTAAGTGCTTCGTTGACCACATGCGATAGATTCTGCGGGGCTGTCCACGACTTGATTATGCAGCGGTGAGCGCCGAGCTTATACGCCTCATTGACCTCGGGAGAGTTTTCCATGTTCGTAAAGATGAGAACTTTAACTTTTGCATGCTCGGTGAGGTCGTAATTTTTTAAGAAGTCCAATCCGCCCATAATAGGCATAAGCAAATCAAGCAGAATCAGGTCTGGCGTAGTGGATTGGACAGCCTTCAGTGCTTCTTGACCGTTAAACGCTGACTGGACCTCGTGACCCTCTTTTTTAAGAATCATCTGGTAGGCCTGGTTAAGGTCTTTGTCGTCTTCCACTATTAATATTGATGCCATCTACACCTCATCTGTCGTTATTGGTTCGTTACTGTACTAGTTGTACCATATAGCATGTGCGCAACAGTGGGATTTTTTACAGCGCACTAGCTAACTTCAAGTTTAGGGCCTGTAACGCTAGTTTTGGTATCCTGTTCATATTGAAGTGGCAGTTTGACATGAAATGTCGTGCCCTTGTTTTCTTCACTCTCAAAGTGAATTGTTCCGCCCAGGGCTTCAATTATCCCCTTCACTAAGTATAGTCCCAATCCCGTCCCAGTCGTTTCTCGTCTGACGACATTCTGCGCTCGGTAAAACTTGGTAAATATCTGTTCTTTGGCATTTTTCGGTATGCCCATGCCATTGTCCTCAATACTGATTCGGACGGACTTTTTCCGAGGGGTAATCGTCAGGGTAATCTGTCCGCCCTCGGGCGTGTATTTTATAGAGTTGCTGACCAGATTGTTGAGCACTTCTTTGGTTAGCAAATTGTCCGCTTGGATTATTGCCGGCTTTTTTGGTGCCTTAATTATAAACGTGAGTTGTTTTGACTTGAGTGCAAGGTTAAGTTCACGAGCAATTTCTTCGGCTAGGTGATTGAGATTGACACTTTTGGGAGAAACGATAACATTGCCACTTTCGATACGGGATACATTAAGAAGCGTACTAATGAGTTCATTCATGCGATTACTGGCGGTCACAATGGTTTTGAGTGCTTTTTTCTGAGGGCTGGAAAGCTCGCCCATAAAACCATCAAGCAGCATATGAGAATAGGTCTTGATTGCCGATAGTGGGGTGCGCAATTGGTGGGAAGCCAGCGAGATAAAATCGCTTTTCATGCGGTCTATTTCGTATTCTTGGCTAACATCTCGAAATATCGCGATAGCACCGATGGGTTGGCCGCTGAGCATGAGTGGTGATACGGTACTCGAGACTGGCAAGAGAGACTTGTCACTAAGCTGATACAATGATTTTTGTGTCACGGGCTTGCCCGTCAGAAAAGCCTGGCTAATAGATCTATCAATCAGTTCGATAGCACTGCCATCCTCGTGAAACGCCTTGATTATCCGGGGAAACCATTTCCCAATGACTTGCTCTTCTTTGTAGCCCAATATGGTTAACGCCACACGATTAACTTTAGTGATATGTCCGAACTCATCGGTGGCAATTGCGCCATCGCCTATACTGTTAAATAAAGCCTCTGCTTGTGCATAGGCTTCCACCGCGGATTGCAGAGTTGTTTCTGGGCTCAAGCCGGCTAAGTCGAGCATAGACGGCCGAGATTTATTGTTAGCCGTCATTAGTTGTACCCTTCCCCGCGACCTGTCGAAGGCGATGTATATATTCCTCAACCACCGAACTATCTTCGGTCAAGAACGATACTGAAATTCGTATCCACTCAAGTAAGGTATAGATGTCGTGTGGTTTTAGTTGTTCGGGAGATTTATCCAGGTGGCTACGGATTTGTCGCTCGAGGAATCGTTCGGTGGCTGGCCCCAGATACTCCCTACTGATAGCGACTACCTCGACATAGGTCTGAGAAGGTGTTTTCTCTGCCATGGGCTACACTTCCTCTATCTTCTGTAGGCCGCGTACTCCACCGACCAAGATTACATATCCCATCGCGAGCAGGAGCAGCAAAATATAATCAACTAGTAGAACGGCATTTATTGAAAAATCACCAAGACGAGACATAAAGACCGAGTTGAGGTATTGGATGAGTATAAATGCCACAATAATGACAATGAGACCTGAAGCCAACAAATTCAGCGAACGTTTATATAAAACTCCTTTTGTAATACGTGCATGCATCGTGATGTCAAAGGCAGCTATCATGCCGGAAAACCAGGCAAATAAATATGGAATGACCAAAGTAGTTATCAGTAGGAAAAGCGGTAAGTGATACACATCGCTTTCGGCGTTTTGACGTAGGCGGAACACCAAAAAGCTATATATTGTAGCCGTAACGGCAAAGGTAAATACTAACAATCTGCTTGCCGATAAACTACGATATACATTTTTATTGCGGAGTAGGTACTGTGTGCCTGTTGAGATGAGAATGAATGCTATGAGCGGAAACAGTAGCGTGACATAGTTCTGTAGGACAATAGCAACCGAGCTGAACGAATCGGATTGATCCGCCACCCAGCCTAATACCAACGAGGCAAAAGACTGGATTACGAGCCCCCAAGATAATATCATGACACCGTCCGCAATCTTAGCGAAGGCTTTTCCTTCGCGAGCTTGAGCGATGGCTGTAGCATATTTTTGTAGTTGTCCATAAGCATAAAACGCAACGAACCATATGCCAAAAAGTGGCAATATGGTAATGAATGAAATGATGTGAGCCTGCGTTAAACTGAGGTTATAGGCTTCACGGGTTTCGCGGCTGAGTGGTATAAGCAAACTAATCAACAGGTATAACGCCATGAGAGCCAGACAGTACTGGACTGCTTTGGTGCGTAGGTTCATGTCGGGCTCGCTCCTCCTGTGTCTGATATCAGTATACACCGCTACGATGTATGCTACGCACGAAGATTGCTATTTACTGTATGAAATTTTACGAATTAACTTGAATCTTAAGGAAATCCGAAAGACAGCTACCAAATGCAGTACAATACAGCTATGAATGACACTAATGACTATGGTTCGTGGGCGAAAATATTAATCGTAGAAGATAACGTCGATTTGGCAACAATGTACCAGCGACGAATGGAAACGATTGGATATATAACATTTGTTGCGCATGAAGGTAACGAGGCACTGCAACTGATTGAGCGGGAATTGCCGAGTTTGGTCCTGCTTGATCTCATGGTACCGGGGGTGGCTGGTGATCAGATACTGAAACAAATGCGTGAGAGTGACTGGGGCAAAGATATCCGTGTCCTGATTATCTCGAATCTTAACGAAGAAGATGCGCCAGAAGGTATTCGTGAGAACGGTATCGAGGGATATGCCGTCAAGGCTAATCTGAGTAATGACCAACTCGACCACATGGTCGATGAGATCATTGATCGAGAGGATAAGTCGCGTCAAGAAAAAAGCCAGTCGTAAAACTGGCACTTTTCTTGGCTAGGGCGGAGGGATTCGAACCCCCGAATGCCAGGACCAAAACCTGGTGCCTTACCACTTGGCGACGCCCTAATGTATGTTGATTGAAGGTGCGTAGGGTTCGAATTGGGATTCGACTCACCTTCGGCGATCCCGAAACATGCGCGATTGAAAACAAGTTTTCATCGGAAGGTTTCCTTGCGAAGTACCGCCGGTACTTCTCACCCCGAATGCCAGGACCAAAACCTGGTGCCTTACCACTTGGCGACGCCCTATCGTCACGGTCATGAATTATACAAAAATTACAGCCTATTTACCAGTGAAGATTGCACTACACAGAAAATGTAGTAAAGTATAGCGACGTGTTATGAAGTCAAGAAAACAAGCCGAGGCACTGCTAAATGGGGCTGAATTCAGCGAACCTGTTGACCCTAAAGTCGCAATGTATGCAAATGTTGCGCGCGTTATCGGTCCTGCTTTACAGGGTTTGACCTTCGAGCCACATGCTCGCAATTTTGATGATTTAGAAGAATGTATCGATGCCGGAACCATACTGCGATGTCGTAGACAGATTGATTCCCTGCCGGCTGAGGTTATATCAGACTACGATGCAACTACCAGGCAATACCTCCAGTCTATCGGCGTTGCTATTAAGGATGACCCTTTCAGGAATCGTATAGAGAGTGGGGCCTACACCTTTGTTTCGCTGGAAATGAGCTTGCTTCGTACGTTGGCAGGAGCTGGTCGTGGTACTCCCCTTACTACAGCAGCAATTTACAAATCGGGTCGGGTATTGATGCCGTTTGCTATGACTCACTTATTTCATGGGCACCGTATTCGAGACTATACCACCGAGGGAATTGTGAACAGTCAATTAAGGAGTGCAAAAATCCGTGTTTCTCCCGATGAGGGTGTAAGCTTACTGGAGCGCCCAGAACTCATGCCTTTTAGTACAAAGCCGGGAATACCGAAGCAGCCACGCATAGGTTGTCCAGTCACGTTGTTGCGCGGCGGGCTACAGGCTCTTCATATAGCGGCGGCAGATGCGGCGATAAGCGCGGGATTGTTGCAAGTTGCTCACGAAAATTCGAATTAGACTGGGGTTTTGCCGGTTAATTTTGTATACTACACAATAACCTCTAGTTATGGCACGAAAGAAAAAAAACGACTCGCCGGCTGACTACATTCAGTCGATACACATCAACGGCCTCGAAGGTCGGGTATTGCACATGCCCGGTCCAAAAAAGGACTCCAGAGAGGTATTGTTCATCTATGGACATCATTCGAGCCTAGAACGTTGGTGGGGCGTTGCAAAGTTTATTAATCGTTATGCGGCCGTCACTATGCCGGACTTGCCTGGATTCGGTGGTATGGATAGTTTCTACAAGATTGGCAAAAATGGCTCTATTGATAACCTAGCGGATTACTTAGCAGCCTACGTGAAGTTGCGGTATAAACGACGCAAGGTTGTTATCGTCGGCATGAGCCTGGGATTTGTCATAGCCACCAGAATGCTGCAGCGCTATCCTGAGCTAACCCGACGAGTTGAAATATTAGTCAGCTTTGCGGGATTTGCTCACCGTAATGATTTTACGTTTAGTCGATTACGACGACGCATATATATGACGATGACGTACTTGTTTGAACATCGCTTGCCTGCGCTGTTTTTTCGATACGTTGTTCTACGACCAAGTTTCATAAGTCGCGCATACCGATGGTCAGGCAATCAGAAATTCATCAATGTCTCAGAAGCCGAAATCGATGAGTTGATCCGCTTTGAAATCACTCTGTGGCATCAGAACGATGTGCGTACCTGGATGCGGACAACTCGAGAATTCCTTACGCTCGATAACTGTACCAAGCAGGTTGACCTGCCGGTATATCATGTGGGCGTCAAAGGCGACCACTATTTTGACAATGATGTGGTCGAGCAACATATGCGCATCATCTACAACGATTTCGAACTGGTCGAGCTGTTAGATTTAGAACAACACGCACCGAGCGTGATAGCTGACGAAAAAGCCGCTAGTGCCTTTATCCCCGTGAAGCTTCGTCGTATGCTACGTAACTAACCTCACAGATGGTACAATAAAACGGTATTGTTATGAAAATTGGCTTAGTTTGTCCTTATAGTATGGCTCGTGGCGGCGGTGTACAAGAAATTGTCCGTGCCGTTCGTGCCGAGCTTGTCGCTCGCGGTCATGATGCCCGTATCATAACCCCTCAACCTCGTGACATTGAGGGCGTTGATACTGAAGGCATAATTTTCGTAGGAGCTGCTACTGATTTTCGTTCTCCTCTCGGGACGACGTCAGCTGTTTCGGCTAGCATTGATAATGAGCCGCTCGAGCAGATGCTTGAGTCTGAGAAGTTTGATGTACTACATTTTCACGAGCCTTGGGTGCCGTTTTTGAGTCGGCAAATCCTGTCACGTTCCAGCAGTGTCAATGTTGCGACATTCCACGCGAAAGTTCCCGAGACTATACTCAGTCGCACAGTAGTCCGCTCGGTTACTCCTTACACAAAGAGTATTATGAAATATCTGCATGAATTGACGGCTGTTTCTGAGCCGGCAGCCGAATATGTTGGCAGCATGACCGACCAGCCTATCAGTATTATCCCAAATGGTATTGACCTGAAGTCGTACAAAAAAGCAAAGACTAAGCAAAAACCCGGCCAGCAGAAGACAATTGTGTTTGTCGGTAGGCTCGAGCGTCGCAAAGGTGTGAAATACCTGCTTGAGGCCTATGCGTTGTTGGTCGAGCAAATGGAAGATGTCAGGCTCGTCATAATGGGAGACGGACCAGATCGTGAAAAGCTCGAGCTATTGACTGAGGAGTTGGAGCTGCCGAACGTGTCTTTCATGGGCTATGTCGACGATAAAACAAAAAAGGAAGTATTGGCGAGTGCTGATTTATTTTGCGCTCCTGCACTCTACGGTGAAAGTTTCGGTATCGTATTATTGGAAGCGATGGCATTGGGGATTGTAACCGTTGCTGGGAACAATTCAGGCTACGCGAGCGTCATGCACGATATGGGTAATCTATCACTTGTAACACCGCAGGATTCTGTCGAGTTTGCACGACGGCTTGAGCTACTTCTTAATGAACCAAAATTACGAAAATTGTGGACTGACTGGGCTAAGGAGTACGTGCAGCAATTTGATTATCCCCGGATTGTCGATCAATACGAGCAGCTGTATAAAGATGCCGTTAAACGGCACGCAAAGTCGTTGCATCATGCCAAATCAAGTAGTCACTAAGTCCCCGCATCCACTTAAAATAGGGATGGTCATAGACACCTCGCTTGATCCAACTGACGGGGTGCAACAATATGTGCTGACGCTAGGTGCGTGGCTCAGCAGTCAAGGCCACGACGTGCACTATTTGGCAGGAGAAACGCACGAACGAACACTCAATAATCTCCATAGTCTGACCCGGAATATTACCGTCAAGTTCAATGGCAATCGCACCACAATACCCCTGTATGCTAGCCGCCGGAAACTTCGAGAATTTTTACGTGAGCAACAATTTGACGTGCTACATGTTCAGACGCCTCATCATCCTTTTTTGGCGCAACACATTATTCAAGCCGCAAACCCAGGTACGGCTGTAGTCGGAACGTTTCATATACTGCCCTATAACTGGCTTGCTCGCTACAGTACCAAAGCCCTGGGGTGGTTGTTGCGCCCCTCATTAGTTAGGATTGACCAAATGCTGGCTGTGTCGCCTCAGGCAGCCCGTTTTGAGCAATGGGCATTTGGTAATAAGGCTGAGGTTCTGCCGAATGTACTCGAGTATGAGGTGTTCCGTAGGGCGCAACCCATGCAGCAATATGCCGACGAAGTATTGACCATTCTGTTCCTGGGTAGGCTCGTCGAGCGCAAGGGCTGTCGTTATTTACTCGAAGCAATCGCTATGCTTGATCGAGATGCACTTCCGGCATTCCGGGTTGTTATTTGCGGTAAGGGTGCGCTAAGGGTTCCACTCCAAGAATACGTCAACGAACATGGTCTCGATGACCTTGTGGAATTCGCTGGGTTTGTGTCGGAGGCTGACAAGCCGCGGTACTATGCGAGTGCTGATATTGCAGTCTTCCCGAGTACGGGCGGGGAAAGCTTCGGCATTGTCTTGCTGGAGGCGATGGCGTCCGGCAAAGCTGCTGTGTTAGCTGGTGACAATCCCGGCTATGCAAGCGTGATGGAACCGAGGCCAGAAGTACTGTTCAACCCGAGAGACACGGAGTTGCTGGCTGAGAAAATCAGCGCATTGTTAAACAACAAGGAGCAGCGTAATGAGATTGCTGATTGGGGCGAGGATTACAGCCAGCGGTTTGATGTCGAAATTGTAGGCCCAAAGCTCGTAGACCTGTATAATTCATTGCTTGAGCAAAAAAACATGCGATAATACGACTATGCCGAAACTTTTTTCCCGTACCGCTCCAGGCGCCCAAGAAGTATCCATTACGATTACCGCGGCTACATTTTTCCGCATCCTGGGTTTGATTATCGGCACAACCCTACTACTTGCGGTACTTGGACGCACGGCACACGCTCTCGTCTTAATATTCACCGCAGCATTTCTTGCATTGGCTCTGAATTCCCCTGTCTCCTGGGTGAGCCGTCATTTGCCGGGTCGTCTCAGTGGGCGGCGCGGACTCGCTACGTCAATCGCCACCGCCATTGTGGTGGGAGCCCTGGTAGCGTTCATTGTTAGTACAGTACCACCTGTCGTCCGACAGACAACCACGTTCGCGGAGCGCGCGCCGGAGATCATCCGCAACTTGCAGGATAAAGATAGTGAAGCGCAGCGATTTATTGCCCGGTATCACCTCCAGTCTCAAGTTGACACGTTCTCGCAACAACTTACTGATAGGTTGAAACGTGCATCTGGTAATGCCGTGGGTACACTGTCGGCTGTCGCTAGCAGTTTTTTGTCGGTGTTAACTATCATTGTATTGACGTTCATGATGTTGGTTGAAGGACCGCGTTGGGTTAACTTTGCACAAAGATTGATGTCACCCAAGCGTAAAGCGCGCGTCAGCCATCTCAGTGCAGAGATGTATGGTGTTGTAAAAGGATATGTGAACGGCCAGGTCGTGCTCGCCCTGCTTGCCTCACTTATGTTGCTGCCAGGCCTGCTCATATTTCACGTTAGCTATCCGATTGCCCTGCTAGCGGTCGTGTTCATTTGCGGACTTATCCCTATGGTCGGTCATACAATTGGTGCCATAATAGTGACACTGGTCGCTTTGTTTACGTCACCTGTCTCTGCCGTCGGTATCTTGCTGTACTACATCCTGTACCAACAAATTGAAAATTATCTCATCCAACCACGCTTGCAAGCTTCGGCCACTAATATGTCGCCACTGCTCGTCTTCATTTCAGTAGTTATCGGTGTGAATTTCGGTGGTTTAGTTGGCGGACTTGTCGCTATTCCGATTGCGGGTTGTATGAGGGTGCTTCTCCTGGATTACCTTCACGAGCGAGACTTGCTGTCACATCAGCCAGTTGAAACGGTTACAAATAGTACCAAATAGTACCAATGTCGTCGTCTCTGTCACGGACGCCAATCCCTTGGCTTGTCAATTGTTCACGTAGCGAATCGGACGCTGCCCAGTCTTGTTTGGTTCGAGCTTCTTCTCGTTGTCTGATGAGAGTGCGTTGTTCGGCAGTTATGTCCTGAACTTCACACAGCTGTATGCCTAATGCTCTATCTATAGCAGTGAGCATT
The DNA here is from genome assembly GCA_963730375.1 of uncultured Candidatus Saccharibacteria bacterium. GTDB lineage: Bacteria > Patescibacteriota > Saccharimonadia > Saccharimonadales > UBA4665 > UBA6224. The sequence continues at coordinate 154,725 of CAVSRJ010000004.1, forward strand.
TTATCAAAATGGTCGAGGCGCGACCCATGTACAAGAGTTGCCTGCACTTGTTTGCTGACCTCGCTGAGGTAGGCCAGTAATGCCGGAGTTGCTAGGTCACGAGAAAGTATCACTCGGAGTTCTTCAGATACGTCGAGAAACGAGAAAGTATTTCGGTCTTTGGTATCGACTGGTTGCCAGCGGAGTGCCGCCATAGCCTTTAGGTCTGCTAACCGGCTCTTAGCGGCCTCCATACCTGTCCAGCTGAACTTGCTTTGACTACGGTAGTGGCTTTCGAGCACAAAAAGTCGGAACGTCTCAAGATCGTAGCCGCGCGACTCTATATCCTCTAGCGTAATGCTATTGCCGAGTGACTTACTAATCTTATCGTCATCGATGAGGATATGGTTGGTATGCATCCAGTAGTTTGCAAATCGCTGGCCAGTGGCGGCCTCACTCTGTGCTATTTCGTTAGTGTGGTGTACGGGAATGTGGTCAATGCCGCCACTGTGAATATCGATGGTTTCACCGAGATATTTCATGCTCATGGCTGAGCATTCTAGGTGCCATCCTGGAAAACCCCTGCCCCACGGGCTGTCCCACTCCATGTCGCGGTTGCTATCTTTGGGACTTAATTTCCAAAGTGCAAAATCGCTGACGTTTCTTTTCTGGCTGTTATGTTCGACACGCGCACCGGCTTGCAGTTCGTCAAGATCTAGTCGGGCAAACGCGGCGTATCCTTCGAATGTACTCGTATCAAAATATACTCCATCATCAATGACGTAGGTAAATCCTTTTTGCTCAAGTTGCTTGATGAGGTCGATTTGTTCGGCAATGTGTTCGGTAGCCTTGGGTAAATATTGCGGTATTTGGATGTTGAGTCGCTTGAGACCTTCGACAAAGTAATCGCTATACATTCTGGCAACGTCCCAGGCGGTCTTGTGCTCTCGCTTGGCGCCCTTTTCGAGCTTATCCTCTCCCTCGTCGGCATCACTGGTCAAGTGGCCAACGTCTGTGATATTCATGACCCAGCTAGTTTCGAATCCATTTGACTGGAGTGTCCGTACCAGCAAATCGTATCGGATGAAAGTAAACCAGTTGCCGATGTGCGGGTAGTCATAGACGGTTGGACCACACGTATATATCGTCACGATGGGTGGGTTGAGCGGTTTGATTTCTTCGATCTGACGCGTAAGAGTATTGTATAGTTCCATAACTTATTCCAGATTAGCAAGTAATTCCGATGTGTACGATAGACATTCTGATTTCACTTCGTTGAATGGTTTGCCGTATTCAACCTTGAAACCAGCGGCATAGGGGTGTCCTCCGCCACCGAAATGCTCTGCCAATTTGTCGCCAACAGCCGCCTTGGTATTACAGCGAATTTTGGCAGTAATGCGGCCATTGTCGTAGGTTTTGAAGATAATTGATACCAGCACATCTGTTATTTGTAAGGTATCAAACTGTATAAGTACAGCTGGATTGTAGAGCGGGCTGTATTCATTAATTTCCTCTTGAGGTATTGTTACATGCGCGATGCGTCCCTCGTCAGTAAACTCGGTTCTTTTAATGAGCTCACCTTTATAGCGGTAAATTGCCTCCGGCATCTTAGTTGATTCGCGGCGGAGTTCTTCAAGCTTTGGCCGGCTGACACCAAGCTCTAGCAGATCCGCCATGACTCGATATGTCTGGGCGCTTGCCAGGTTGTTGATAAGTCCCTGCGTATCCCCTAGGATTGACGCCATGATATGTTCGCCTGCCTCTAGAGAAATTGTCCATGAATTATTGTGAGCAAGATGAAATATCAGTTCGCCAGTTGACGACATGGTACTGTCGCACAGGAGCACCTCGGCAAAATCGACAGCCTTCTCGACGCTGCCATGGTGATCGAGCACAACACACGGTTTATGTTTGAGCCATGCTAGCTGACTTGTTTTTTCAAGTTGCTCAAGCAGTGTGTACGTGCTGGCATCAACGATGATACTGAGATCAAACTGTTTTGGCAGATCTCGCTGGACGCGATCCCATCCCGAAAAATATCGCAAATATGTCGGTATATCGACGCCACAATAGAGTGACACTTCTTTGCCGAGGTCGCCCAAGATATGTTCGAGTGCTAATGCGCTGCCGAGTGAATCGGCATCAGGATTATCTGCTTGGACAACAACGATGCATGTAGCCGCCTCAACAAGTTTGTGTATTTCATCGTACATTCTGTATATTTTACCAGTTTATGATGCGTTACGCACCGCAACGGTCATGTAAAAGGTCGCAGGAAAGTTACGAGATTCGGCCAGGAGTAAATCGTGTGAGTGCCGGATGTTGCCCTTGCCTCTGTGGAGAACGGGTGAGATGACGTAAACGAGCAATTCTTGCCGCACCATTCATAATAAGGACGTGTTTACTAAGAGTCACCGAACCTACAAGAGGGTTATCTACCACAAGCTCTTCTTGGATCGGTATAGGACTGAAACTATTGGGCTGCTTACCATACTCCGTTGACTCTTGGATATATTGAGGCGTAGCGTTGGAACCCGCGTCCGTCATGAATACATTTGCTGCCTCGAACAGACTGTCTTGGGTATAAAAAACCTCTCCTCTGGTCATCACAACTCCTTTTTTATATAGTTCACCATTCACAGGGTCTGTCGGCCTTCGAGCGCGCGGCTGAGCGTTATTTGGTCGGCATACTCCAAGTCTACTCCTATTGGTAGCCCACGCGCCAATCGGGTAATCTTTACCTTTCTTTCGCCAATCTGCTGCTGAATGTACAATGCAGTCGATTCGCCTTCGACGCTGGCATTCGTGGCTAGGATGATTTCTTCGACTTTGTCATCGTCGATGCGTTGCATTAGTTCGGCGACATGGAGCTGTTCCGGGCCCACACCGTCTATGGGTGATACTAACCCTCCGAGCACATGATACGTGCCATGAAAGCTAGCCGTTTTTTCGAGAGCAACGATATCAAGCGGTTCGGCGACGACGGCGACCAGTGTTTTGTCACGTTTTGGGTCACTGTACAGTGGAGAGACATCCTGATTATCGCTAATAAGGGCAAAGGTTTTTGGACAGAATTTAATGCCGCCATGCAGCCCAGTCAGTGCCTCAGCTAGCTGGCGTGCTTTGCCGGGATCTCGTTTCAGCAAAAAGTAGGCGTATCGTTCGGCGGTACGTGAACCAACACCCGGCAGTACGCCGAGTGCTTCAATTAAATCCTCTAGTGCAGAAGGCAGCAGCTGCATAGTTCAACTACATGCCGAGATTGCCAAGTGCGCCCATCATTGGTTGCATTTTCTCTGCGGCAATTTTCTGGCTTTGCGAAATGGCTTCCTTAACTGCGTCTTCAATCCAACGCTCGAGTTGCTCGATGTCGTCGAGGTCTACATAGTCTGGGTCGATGTGAACTTTCTTGAGTTTTTGTTCGCCGGTGATCTCGACACGGACAGCACCGTCACCTTCTTCAACTGTGATAATCATTTTCTGTAAGTCTTTTTGAATTTTTTTAACCTGCATGAGCATCTTGGCTTGGTCGAATTTACTCATCATTCCTCCTCGTTGATTATGTACAGTCCCATGAGTGAGCTGTATTACTTGATGTATTGTAGCAAATTAGCGCCCGGAGCGGGGTAATTTTCGCTCCTGAAAGGCTTGTTGCGTTTCTGGATGGTGTGGCCAAGCCACGAAATATTGTCTCAGGCTATAGATGCTCGACATGGTGACGGCGAGCGCAATCAGAACCATACCAAACCCACGTGCAATTGGATTGCGAGGAAATATGCTCAGCCATAGATATAGCAAATACGCAATGCCCGCAGCAGCGACTAAGTACAGTAAGGGTACGACGATGCTAAACGGAACAACGCCGAGTGCATATAGTAATAGGCCAACGATAAAGAAGCTGCCAATCAACTGCGTGCGGCTGGCATGCCAGTGTTTAGCGTAGAAGTATATGCCAACCAATAACGAAGCAGATAAGAAGGCGTCGAGTACCGGAAGGTTGTTGAGCCAAACATCATCTGGTGCAGTTCCCCGCACGCTAATAAATGCCAGGCCATTGCCTAAATTTGTCAGCACGCTCAAGGGTGCTGGCAGACTGGTCGGTAGCGCTGCGATGTCTAGTAGTCGCTGCACTATGTTATTAGTGGCAGCACTGTAGATGAGTGGTGAGAGGAGTACGAACGCAATGAATACAGTGCTTGATCTAATCACTACAGAAGCCGAGCGCCATGCGTCGGCAATACGTTGCCTCTGCCACAATCCATTGAGTAGGATAAACCAAACCATCCCAGGGAGGTACAGTAAGACGACTTGGGCTAAGAACCACACCCACAATACCGAACGACGTTCGGCGTGATTACGTAATAGGATATGACTGGCTAATAATGTTGGCAATGCCCATAAGTACAAGACGTCGAATGTCCCCATGCGAGAAACGTGCAAGAACCAAGACGAGGTAACAAAAATTATGAACCCATACAGTGCGGTCCTGGGCCCATACCACTGTCGTAATACATACATAACTGCCACGATAGTCAAAATCCCAAACACAATACTTGGCGCACGAGCCAAGACGATCGCATGCCGTGAAGTCAGCCCGGTAATCCACTGCGGAATTTTCAGAGGCAACTGCCTCGGATCATCTAGAATGGCATGGAGCGAACGACTCTCTACTAGGCTGTGATATTCACGGGAACTGACACCCTGCATAATCGTAGCAAGTGAGTAGGTTAGCAGGAATACGCAACCAAGCAACGCTGCTGCGAGCAGTATATTCCGCTTAGTCGCGCGGCTCGTTACCCAAGACTTTAGATTTCTCACAACAGAGATAGTATAGCAGTTTTTGGCGCTTATGTTTAGCTATGAATTAAACGGATCATTGTGTCGCGTGTCGAGAGAACGGAAGCGCTGTTTTTCGTTATCGAAGTACAGTTCAATGCCTCCAGTCGGACCGTTACGATGTTTCTTGATTAGGATGTCGGTAATCTTTTTGCGGTCAGTCTCTGGGTTGTAGTATTCCTCGCGGTAAATAAATGCAACAACGTCGGCGTCCTGCTCGATAGAACCCGATTCACGAAGGTCAGCCAACTGAGGAATTTGAGGGTTACGACTCTCAACAGAACGACTTAACTGACTGAGCGAAATTAGCGGGACGTTCAATTCCCTGGCGACACCTTTGAGACCGCGAGATATCTCCGAAATCTCCTGAACGCGGTTGCCGTCGCTGGCATACTTTCCACCCCCACTCATCAGCTGCAGATAATCGACAATAATTAAACCGAGGGGACGTTGATGCGCCTCTCGACGGGCTTTGGTTCGAAGATCACTTACAGTTATACCAGGTGTGTCGTCAATAAATATGGGCGCCTCGCTCAGTGTACCCATTGCCTGACCAATCTTCTCAAAATCCGCGTCGGTAAGATTGCCGGTACGCAGCGCCCAAGCATCAACACCGGATTCCATAGACAACAGTCGGTCGACGAGCTGCTCTTTGCTCATCTCGAGACTGAACAACAGGACTGGCTCTTTGGCCTGGACGGCCACGTTGTGGGCAAGGTTTAGGGCAAAAGCGGTCTTACCCATGGATGGACGAGCTGCCAGGATAAACAAATCACTTCGTTGCAGGCCTGCCAGCAAATTATCCATATCTTTGAACCCGGTGGGAATGCCGCGAATTTTCGCTTTGTCCTTATGTAGGTCATCGAGTCTTTCAAAACTTTCAGCCAAGATTGCCTCAAGACTAATAATATTTTGCTTTACGTGCTGCTGGCTGACGTCAAATAGCCTGGTTTCAGCTTCCTCGATAAGTTCTTTGACGCTTTTGGCTTCGTCACTGCCGACCTCTGAGATACTCCTGCCGGCTTCAATTAGTCGACGTCGAACTGCCTTTTGCGCGATAATATCAGCATACTGTTCGGCATGTGCTGCCGTTGGCACGAAGTTGGTTAGCTCGGTCAGGTACGCGGGACCGCCTATCATGTCGAGATAACCGGCGCCACGGAGTTGGTCGGATAATGTTAGTACATCGATTGCACTACGTTTTTCGTATAGTTTCTGCACCGCCTCATAGATATGACGATGCTTCGGGTCAAAGAAGTCGTCAGGATGAAGATTGTCGGCTACCTTGACAATGGCATCTCCGTCAATCAAGATGGCGCCAAGAACCGAGGCTTCTGCATCAATGTTTTGCGGTGCTGCAGCTGCGGCCTGCGTGTTATCGGCCATGGTACCCTCTACTCCTTATCCTAGTAGTTATGATTCTAACAGTTCACCGCCGCCAAAAATATTGCTAACGGTTTTTAGTGAATCGTTTGATGCTTCTGGTTCGGTTGATTGCACCGAAACTGTGGCGATGACGGGCTCGCCTGTTTCGGTGGCACCGGCCGTGGACGGCGAAGCGTCTCTATTGTGACGGCACTCAATTTCAACCCCATCGCCAGTTAATTGCTCTATGACGGTACTGATAATTTGCCGCTGTTTTAATTCCTGGATGCGCTTTTGGTGAAATGCATATTGAAACTCAAGAATGAGTTTGCCATCTATAATTTGTGGCTCAGCCATACGTAAAATACCGTACACGGTATTGTACTGCTGTTTCATGGCATCGAGCACTTGTGGCCATATCGCCACGATGTCTCCGGTGAATGCGACTGGTACGTCCGATACTTTTGTGGGGTCTGATTTTGTGGATGGGTTCTTGGGTTCACTAGTCTGGAGTGGCTTAGAAACGGCTTTGGTGGGTTTTGGAGTTTTTGGAGCAGGATCGGTCCTTTTTACTGGTTGGCTCACCTGACTAGGAGCGGCTGCAGTACTGGCCTGCACTGCCTTAGTTGTAGTTGGCACAGTGGACTGTAGTAAGACAATTTCCAGTAAACGCTCAGGAGACGGCGATACCGGCACATCGATGAGTTTTGCCATGAGATTGAGTAGGCCCTGTTGTTCGAGTCCTGCCGGTTCTTTGCTAAATAACCTCGTTCGGCACAGTGCAGCCAGTTGCTTGGCGATCGCGGCGGCCTGGTAGCCGTGCATCAGAAGTTTCTGTAGTTGGGTGGTGACTTCGGCAATGTCTCCTTGGGAAACAGATGATAACAGGTCCTGAACAGCAGATTCTGGCGGAACCCCCAAGACATCTCTAACTGTTTCAACGGTAACCGTTTCGCCATGTCCCGCCGATTGATCCAATAAGCTAATACTGTCTCGGAAACTCCCCTCGCCGTGGTCTGCAATTAGACTCAGTGCCTCGTCGTCGATGGATATTTTCTCTTGTTGGGCGATGTGACGGAGATGAGCGACGACTTTGTCATGTTCCACCGGTCGAAACGTATATCGTTGCGTGCGACTCGTGATGGTCTCTGGCAACTTATGCGCTTCAGTCGTTGCAAGGATGAAGACGACGTGGGCAGGTGGTTCCTCCAGTGTTTTAAGCAACGCGTTGAACGCCGGTGTTGTTAACATGTGAACTTCGTCGATGATGTACACTTTGAACTTACCGCTACTTGGTGCAGTCGAGACCTTTTCACGCAGGTCTCGGATTTCGTCAATACCGCGGTTGCTCGCAGCATCTATTTCGATAATATCCAGGTGCGTATCTTCACTTGAGTAATCCAGCTCGTTCAGTTGGTGTGCTAAGATGCGTGCAATGCTGGTTTTTCCGGTGCCACGTGGTCCCGTGAACAGATATGCATGACTAATTGCGCCTGATTTTAGCGCATTTTTGAGTGTCGTCGTAATATGTTCCTGGCCAACAATTTCGTCCAGGTTACGCGACCGATACTTGCGATATAACACCTGCCCCATTACCTATATAGTATACCTGCACTGGCAACAAAATGCTGCTGTAAAAAAAGCTTGGCGGTGATACCAAGCTTGTATATTGTGATTCGGTGATTTGCGGAGTTACAGGGCGGCTTCGAGGGCGGCCCACTCGGCTGCTTTGTCATCCTCTGGTACGTTGACACTGACTTGGTCGCCTGGTTTCGCTTTGAAGTAGGTGACACTCGCCAGCAAGACCCGGAACTTTTTGCCATTTACATCAACAAAGTAGTGACCGTTCTCCAGGATCAGCCCACCGACAACTTGTTTGCGGGGCACTGGGCCGATTTGCTTATACATAAACGCGCCGTCATCGGCGATAGTCAATTTGAGGATGTCGCCCTGAACGAGCTTAGATTTGCTGGCATAATTTGCAGGCACAGGATACGTCTTGCCGTCTGAACCGACCATGTTTTGCCCATCGAAGACGCCTTCGATAACTTTGCCAAGGGTGTCTTCGCGTGCAACTGGTGCGACACGTTCATCATCACCGGCAACGCTAATAAGCAGCTCGGTCGCTGCAGCCAAATTTGTCTCAGCCTCTTGAATAAGAGCCCGCAAACGTTTGATTTGTTTCTCCGGTAAGTCTGTCATTTGTTTCCCTGTCTCCCATAAGTGTATGTTTATTTTTGTACACTTATTACTAAACGTACCATGCGAATTCTGGCAAGTCAAAGATTTCGCACGAATCTGTGGATAACTATGGTTTTTCTATAGAACTGACTGCCTTTATACCAATATTCATGATAGATCTGATTGCACCGTGCTTCGCGTCAGATAAGTCGGGTGCCAACATCATATATCTGGTGCGTTTTAGTGTCTGCCTCAATGCAGTGTTCCCTTGTTGTGGACTGTTGGGCGAGCGAGTGGTGGGTATGCCTTGCCCCATCCACCTGTGAACGCTTTCATAGCCCTGTACTTCATCAACATGAGTGCCGAGTAGATACAGTAACTTAAAGGGTGTTGTAGGGAGTAAGCCTTGGTCTTCACTGTCAATCGACAGGGAGAGATTCAATGGATATAGCACTACCCTATCGTCTGCAAAGCTAATCGGCTCGGTTATTAAGTCGGCAGGCCGCACCGGTAGGATAGAGAGCAGATAGTGTTCTATCAATGAGGGCGGGATAGTATGAGCGGGGGTTGGTGCTATATTCATGTCTTTCATACAAGATACCACCCATTATAGGTGGTATCTTGACAGTTATATATAGTGTTTGCAAGCAAACAATATATTGTGTGCGTCTGCTTACGCGAGCTCGACTGTAGCGCCGGCGTCTTCGAGCGCCTTCTTGGCGTTCTCGGCGTCTTCCTTGGCAGCCTTCTCCAGGACTGGCTTTGGAGCGCCGTCGACGATAGCCTTAGCTTCACCGAGGCCGAGGCCAGTAATGTCCTTAACAGCCTTGATGACTGCGACCTTCTGGGCACCTGCGTCCTTCAGGACAACGTCGTACTCAGACTTCTCGTCTGCAGCATCTGCACCAGCGTCACCGCCAGCAGCAGGACCAGCAACTGCAACAGCTGCAGCAGCAGGCTCAATGCCGTATTCGTCCTTGAGGACGTTCTTCAGTTCGTTTACTTCAAGAACTGTCAACTTGGTCAGTTCTTCAGCTAGCTTCTTTACATCAGCCATGATTTTCTCCTTATTAGTTATTAGGCCGTAGCCTTAGCCTCGACGCCATCAAGTAGCGCGTGGAGGTTGCCCGACAGGGCGTTAGTGGTGTCATGAACCGGTGACAGCAGCTGGGCGACCACTTCGGCAATGAGTTGATCCTTGCCTGGGAGTGTGGCCAGTGCTTTCACGTCGTCCGCAGCCAGGAACTTGCCTTCTGCGCTGACAGCGCCGACGAACTCAATCGTTGGGTTTGCCTTTGCAAATGCGGCGAGCGCCTGTGCTGGTGCGACTTCGTCTTCGCCGTTGAACGCATACAGCAGCATGCCTTCCAGCGCTGAGGTATCAACATCCTTCAGGTTGTCTACACCCTGTAGCGCTTGCTTGACGAGTCGGTTTTTCACGACCTTTACCTTGGTGCCGTTATCGCGGGCGTCGCGGCGGAGCTGTTGCAGTGCCTTGACCGTAGTGCCTTGGTATTTGGCCACGACAGTCATCTTGGAACTGCTCAGCAATTCGCTGACTTCTGTGATAACGTCACTTTTTTGTTGCTTTGATAATGCCATAGATGCATTCTCCAATATTATTTGGAATTATTCACGACTATCGACCATGTTCGTGAGTTCGTTGCCAACCAAAAACGCCTCTGGTGACCCAAAGACGTGCAAACGCTCAAAAGAGAGTGGTTTGTACCTCGGCGACATTCTTAAAGCGAATTTCTTAAGATTTTCGGCTCGTCGCTGTCTTTGGCAACTTGCTGGTATTGTACGCTGTTCCGCCCTCGGAGTCAACCGGTTTTACATCGGTGGCAATGTTCTTGATATAGCGCATGACGCACTCGGCAAATTCGTGCGTACCCTTTTTGTCGATCCATTCGTTATCTCCATGCTGGTTGCCGCCATCCGGGCGAGTGACGATGGTTGGGATGCCGCTGGCTACGAGATACCTGGCATCTGAGGCTCCGAACGAGAGTGCGTATTCATTTTTGGTCTCACCGCGTACTCGCTTTACGACCTTCTCCCATTCGGCAACATATGGCGAGTCCATGTCGTGGTGAACTGCCTCGGAGAACATTTCGGTTTTCAATCTGACGTCATAGGCCTTGGCGAATGTTCTCAGCTGGCGCTTAAGATCGTTATAGGTGCCGTTTAAGAAACGTATGTCAAACACTGCGGTGGCTTCGTCTGGAAGCTGGTTGTTGGCAGTGCCGGTCTGGAGTTGTGTGAGTACCACAGTTGTATCAGTGTGTTTTTGTGGCATTGGTACGTAATTCTGCACTGCATTCACGAATTGCAAAAGTTTGTCTGCAGCATTTTCGCCTTCCCAGGGGCGTGAGCCGTGTGCCGATTCACCTTCCGCGGTTGCCCGCACATGCCACACGCCTTTGCATTGAGCCTCGACATGCCAGCCATCAGCTCCGTCGGGCAGCAGGCAGACATCTGCTCCGTAGCCTCGCTCGAGCAAGTATTTCACTCCATTCTGCCCAGCGATTTCTTCGTCACTGGTAATCATGATGCCGATATCGTACTGACCAAGTTTTTTTTGTAGTGAGTCTATGGCGTGCATGTACGCTGCTATTGCAAACTTCATGTCGAACACTCCTCGGCCACGGTACTGACCTTGATGCGTTCGAAGCCTAAACAATTCATCAGGTGCGGGGACTACATCTATGTGGGCTGCGAGCAATAGTTTGACATGTTTTGCGTCCTTTTTGGTGGTTGCAACCAACGACCCGAAACCGTTCGACCGGTAGCGATGCACGTACATGCCGCGTTGGTCTAAATAGTCAGCGATATAGCTTAAGGCAGCATCACTGGATTCATCACCACTGACGGTTGGGATCGCAACTAGATTTCGAAATAGGTCTTCCATTATGTCGTTACTTCTTTCTCGTACAGTTCGGTCACATGTGCGCGTCGTGCTTGTGCTAATACATATAGTAACTCATTTGTGCTGAGCTCAGGCTCGACCTCATGTGCGATACGCATTGCATCAGTGCCGGTCATACGGCTGCCGGGCAGGTAAAAATCTTCAAATACGGCACTCGCACCCAGACCATCGTAGGCTTCTTTACTCGGTGCTTCCAATGTTGCATGAAGCTCTCGCATGGCCTCGTTCGAGATCGGCTCTGGGGAATACGCATTTGTGAATACGGCAATTTTATCGAGTAGATGCTGCGGCGACATCGTTTTGCCGGTAGTAGTCTGCAAGTCGGTATCCTTACCCCAGAGTGTCATGGCGATATTATTCAAGTGGCCGACCTCGACCTGGTGCTGGCGCCTATCTTGGCTATCCGGACCATCGAAGAGTAACCCAACTTCTTCGGTGTCACGCGGACTATCGTAGTATTCTTGGAGCGCTACCAGGAATTTTGCCACGACTTCCTGTGTGGCTAATAGCTTATGCATGTTGCCACCGGCGCGGCCCAGGTTACATACTTCCAGTGTGCCCTTATCAAGGCGGATACGATCGGTGCGCCAACCCTGCTGACGTACTGATGAGATAACTTCACCAGAAACGAGTTTTTTGTTGGCTCGTGCCAAGAACTCTTCGAGTGTGTTTGGCGCGGCTTCCACCCATGCTCCTGAACTCGGGGATCCTAGCTGGCGACTTAACTCACGCCAATCATATGGCACGACATCCTCATATGCTTCGCTCATGAGTAAATCATGGTCAGGAAGCGGGTTGCTGTATTCAGGATTGGGGTTTTCATTGTAATGTTGGCTTAGCGTTGTTTCGAAACTGCCGTCTCGTATCGGTGAACTCGCAGTTAATAAGCCGAACAGTGCTTGCACTTCTTGGTATTTATTCAGCGCATACATGCCGGCTTCGACCGACTTCATTTGTACGTGCAGCTGTTCTGACATACAACCAAACTCAAGGATATTCGGCATTTTCTCTAGTGCAATCATATTCACAAACGGCTGCTCGCTGATGTCGGAGCGCGTGTAAGTATTAGGCACGACACTAACCGGGGGTGCGACCAGGCCCCAGGCTTCAAGATCTTTTTCTACTTCATGCGCCTTCACAATAGATACTCGGCGAAAATCAGCGTATCCTTCGGCGACGTCGGTGCCATATTCCACCATTTGCTGCATCATCTCGGCTTGGTACTTCGGGTGCTTGGCATCGAGTCTCTTGCTTGTGCCGTCTGGCAACATAAGTGTCGTACCATCTGGGAGAATTTTATGCCACGTATGGTCTGCGCCCATTGTCAGTACTTCGGTTTCGGCGCCTTGTGTCGGATACTGGGCCGACCAGACATGCTGAGGTTCGTACGCCACCTCTGTTACTCCATCCGGATTCAAGGTGGCACGGAGGAGCAAGGATGAGGCTCGTGCATGGCTGGGAGCAAGCTCGGCACCGATTTTCCAGGCGTCCCCGTTGTATATTTCCAGCAATCGACCATCTGCGACATGCAGCCCCGATTCAGCACCATCTTCAGGAAATAACGGTACATGCGCTTCATCCAGCACAGCCTGCTGGTGCGGTTTAAGCGCTTCTTTCTGTCCTTCTTTAAACTCTGCCATGTCGTGTTCCTCTCACAAAAAAACCGGGGCTCCTTGCGGGAGCCCGGTTGATCATTGTCTGACAATTATCTAACCACGCTCGCCCGAGCCGATAATAATAGTGCGAATAATTGCAAAACTACTCATATTACGGTCTCATTATACTCTCTTCGAACACTGAGTCAACGCAGCCTGTTGGTGGTTGTTCCCCCAGCTCGACCCATACCACTTCGGCCAAAATATGTCGCCTGGCCGTGTCATCGCCAACATAGCTGGCCAATTCTGCATCGGTCTCTGTCATGGCGTACGGTGCGTATCGTCCGAAATCTCGCTCAAATGTTACCGTTTCGCCTGATGTTACATTCATACCTCTACTCCCGCAGCTGCCATCATATTTTGGAGACACGCCCGGCGGCTGAGCCCGTCGCGATCCATTCGAGTTGCTCTACCGTGCATTTCTGCCGTAACAAGTTCTACCGCTCCGATACGTTCAAGTAGATCCTGATAGTCTTCTGGCGTCTTGGACCAATCTCTGTCTTCATTTGCGTAGAGTAGTTCTCGTTCTCGGACTACATCTCTGCTCACTCCTCTGGTGGCTATTGTCTGTCGGCGCTTACCGATGCGCCATTCTCTGCTTCTTCCTCGTGACATGTTTGCTTTCTCCTGTTTTGTTACTTCATACCTCTAAGGTATGACCCTGGTCTCGTAGATCCATACTTCTCTGAGCCGCAGCTCGTGCATCCGCACTGGCGTCTGGTTGTGGCGCCACCATAGCATAGACTGTATCAGCAACGGCGACTCCTCCGCCCCAGTCAGTGGCTTCACGGTGTGCCGGTCGTCGTACCTCTCGAGGGGCTGACGCGTTCCGTTGCCCGTCTAAACTTTCGTAAACTCTTCCCATACTGCGTATCTCCCATGAGTCATAAAATAAAAATAGGCTTCGGTTGAAGCCTATGTGGTTTCGGGCTGTGCGGTGAGCTATCGCTCGGAGGCTTCAACCATGGTGAAGCACAGCCCTTGAAGGCCGAGAATAATAATGAGGTTCTGCTTCACTTGGTTGAGTATCATATGCACTCAATACTATTACATTTCACAAGTAAGTCAATAGGCGCTAACCCTTGAACTTTTTTCATAAGCAGTGTATGATATATGAGTTTGAATTCAGACACTATATGAGTGATACAAAAGAACTAACTTCATTTTTTGACGAACTGCCATCGGCGGATGTTATTCAGTCTCCTCTAAAAAGTCGCTTTGACCCGATTCTACAGCGGAAATTAGTAGCCTATGTTATGTCTTTACGAAATGGTGAAAAGCGAGATTTTAAGATGGAAATCGGCCCCAACCCTGATTTTGGCGAGACCGTCGATGCGGTCTGCTGGCGTCTTGCTGCGAGCGGCGACGCTAATAAAGTAAAACAATCGGAGCAGATTAGGGCCATGCACGTATTACGTAAGTTTGACCTCGTCACACTTGCGCCTTATTCAGAACTTGAACGTAAAACCGAAAATAGATTGGGTATCCCGACGCACTCCTGGAAGTATGATATGCCCCACAACAATACTTTTTGGAGCAACGTAGACCGAAGAGTCACCGGATACCTCAGCGTCCTGAGTGATGATGTAGAAAGCAGAGACAACAGTATGATCGGAGCTCAAGCTGTCATCGGTGTCCTCAATGGTGTATCGATTAAGCGGTTCGAGCAAGAGTCAGTTCATTCGGTTGTGTATGCTTTAGATTTTCCTGTTGAAATCAACGACGGGTCATAAATTCTCAAGCTTGAACTGCGTATAGCGTTCGGCGGCTAGTCTCGTCAACGCTTCGTCTTCGTCTGTATTGACGAATTTCATGGCTTGACCAATCATGGGATGTTTTTCTGACAGCTTTTCATGCATCTCGAGTACTAGTTTGCGATACCCGGGGTGTCCTTGCGGGCTGGTGCGCAGTTCGTGGAGATGAAATGCCTCACGGGCGTTGTAGGTGACCTTCCAGCGCATCTTGTGCCCGAGAAGGGTGGCATATTGCGCCTCCAGCGCATACCCGGCCTGTTGTAGGCTACTGTACAAACGCAAGCTCAGCTCAAAACACTCCTCGAACATGTCGCTCAGTCCAGCGTCTTCAACCAGTTTTGGTACTTCAAATCCAAAGCGTGGCGTCAATTGTTGCCACTCCAGGTCGTCTACCATACGGTGTCGCTGTAAATCTCTAAAAATGCCGTAGTCACAGACTAGATCCCAGCTGTAATGGACTTTTTCTAGGGCACGGCCGGGCTTATGACGTCGGTTGAGTCGTTCGCCCATATATGTTTCAAATGCTTCGGCTTTTTGACCGTACGACCACGAGCTAACTTCTTCGCGAATGGCACGTAACGGCCGATTGGTGTGCTCGTAGAGCATGTCAGGAATGACGTCAAACTCATTACGGGGCCAAATGTCTGTCAATGTTACCGAATTGCCACTGTCGGCGGCGTAGTCTGCTGGCATATGTTGCTGGCTGAATTGTTTCATAGCACTGGCTGTGTTGGCCCGATAGGCAATATTTGCCCCGCCTCGCTCCGGTTTGTCGGCTCGCTCCAGAAAAGTCGGTACTATCTTACGACCCTCTTCCAGCAGCTGTTTTCCAACGCTCTTAGCCTCTGGCAGCTCATCGGCAAGTAAATGCATAATGAGACTTTCCAGGGCCTGTCCAGAGGCAAAAATACCTACCGTTGACTTGGTAGCGACAGGAAGGACCGCACGTGCAGCATCACAGGCTTGGGCTCGTACGGCGCCCTTCCAGGCACCATCCCGCTCGCTAGCCGGGGTGCCGGAGTTGCCGGCAACATAATCGGTCAGACGGTGGACCATATCAGAATATTTATCAAAAATCTGATCCATGACATCGCAGTACAGGTTTTTAACGTTCGCATCAAAATGGGGTGGAATATAATAGCGATAATTGCCGTGTTGATCCCGCTGATCGAAATAGATGTAGCGGGTTGACTGTTCGAGATAAGCTGCCAGTCTGCCCCACTCCAGTTTTTTCGTAAGAAGATTGCTGGCGTTCTCTACAACCATGTGTATACCGGTTAACTGTTGTACGGAGTCGTCTCCATATGCTGTAATGACACGCTGTAGCAGCTTCTCGTCCTTGCCCATGGCGTGAGCAAATTCATCCAGGATGGTGAGTCGCATGTCGTCTCCGCGTCGACTCAGCCGGGCCATGGCTGCAGAAATCGTTACCGGGCTCAACGTATCGCTGAATCCGTATACATCACCCTCAGTCGAAGTAACTGCTTCCTTCAGGTAGTCATATCCGGCGTTAGTGATAATGGTGCCAGTGGGCAGTTTGCGGACATATGGATTGTCGGTCTGCGTACTGTGCGGCGTACGAACCGCCTCTTCGGACGTTTTAGGCTTTTTGCCAGTTGGTTTTGGTAAGTGTGGCTGTAGCTTTTCCCAGATTAGCGATTGGACGGCTTCGATATCGAGTAGCTGGCCGCTGCGTACACAGTCAATGCGCGTAAAATCTTTCGGAAATAGGTTACACAGATCGTCATAGACCTCGACGGAGCGCTGCAGGTGGTCAAGATCGGCTTCGTGAATGTCTCGCTTTTTGTCAGTGTAGCTACGCTCTTCTTTTTTGTCGACCAGTGTTTGAGCAATATCTGCCGGTACGCGTAGAACGATGTTGGCGTCTGGTCTTGGGATGCTGAGCATCTGAAATTCGAGGTTATCTAGCCATATAAAATAGCCGCGACGTTCCTCGGGGTTTCGGAACTTCGTACCTTGGTGTGCCATATTACTGCCAGTAAATCTGTTCGCCAGCACAACTTTACCAGCCTCGAGCGCCTCTCGTATCGCCGGTGCGGCTTCGTAGCGGTCGAGTGCATAGAACAGTGAACCAGTATACGGACCAACACTATCAGCAGTGCCGTAGGCTCCATTTAGATAGCGACGTACAAAGTAGCTGGATTCTTGCTCATACTGCGGAAAATCAAATGTCGCGACGTCATATCCGGCTGCCTCGAGTCGTTCAATTAGTAGCCTGAACTGCGTTCCTTTGCCCGAACCGTCCGTACCCTCGATGACAGCAAAGAATCCTTTGTGTTCTGACATATGGCTAAGCCTCCCCCACCCGATTAGTTAATTGGGTAGATGACGCGTTATTCACCAGATAGACCCTCGATTTTCTCTGGCATGCGCCGTTTATCCCTGTAAGCCCGTGGCAACATCTGGGCTGGTTCCCAGTTGTAGATTAGTTCATCCATATCTGTTCCGGTCTGGTATTTGCCACTAAAACCGCCGTCACGACCCTCGCCGTAGTTACCCTCGACTTTTCCGGTCTCGTGGAACACAATCTGGGCAATACGTTCACCAACTGGTAGTAAAACCGTCTCGTGCTGGTTTAGGTTATATATCTCGAGCGTCAGACGGTTGATATATCCTGGGTCTATCCAGCCCGCGTCAAAGCACACCGCTATTCCATTACGACCCCAGCTGCTACGACTTTTTACTTCACAAGCACCTGGCGGCACGATGCCAAAGAATTCGTGTGTATGAGCCAAGATTCGTTCACCAGGGCGAATTGGAATCACCGGATGGTCGAGAGGTATGCCTTTTTGAGGGGCGACACCGTTCTTTTTGGCCCATTTGCCATGTTTGATGGCCTTGAGAGGTTCGCCAAAGTAGCGAGCAACATCATCTTCGTCAAACGGGTTGTAGACCGGGTGGTCACCGGTATTTTCAGTGCGGTAATAATTAAAGCCGAGTGTCACGTCCAGACTAGCGTGACTGACATGCCTCGGATTGTACGGTACGCACTTAATATGACCCCGTGCAATAGCGGTAACTATCTGCGTATTACTAAAGACACCCATTGTTCCCTCCAAATCTGTATCTATTGTACGATTTGTCAAAACTCTTTCCAAGCACTTGTTACTTTTTTACAATGTTTTTTGGTTATGCTGACTCAATTAAAAACAGCCCCAGTTAGTGAGGCTGTTTTCTAGGCTTGGATGGTTAGCTGACAGCGTTGACGTCTACGCGAATGCTTGGACCCATCGTCGTTGTGACGTGGACGGCCTGCATGTAGCTGCCCTTGACACTGCTGGGCTTGTTGCTTTTTAGGCTCGCAAAGACGGCTTGTGCATTGCTAAGTAGCTTGTCGCCACCGAAACTCACTTTGCCAACACCGAGGTGGACGATACCTGTGCTGTCAACCCGGTATTCCACGCGTCCGGCTTTCGCTTCGTTGACCGCCTTCTGGACATCTTGGGTGACCGTACCACTCTTGGGGTTTGGCATAAGGCCACGTGGACCGAGTAAACGAGCATATTTTCCAAGTTTAGGCATGTTGCCTGGCGTACTGATGAGGATATCAAAGTCGATAGTACCCTTATCGAGTGCCTTGGTGATTGCCTCGATGCCACTGACAGTTGCGTTATCGACTTTGTCATCAGAAAATACCGCAATCTTGACGTCCTTACCGGTCCCGGCAGGTAGCACCAAATTGTCACGAATGTTTTGATCGGCCTGACGCGGGTCAACGTTAAGGTTAACGTGCAGCTCCACGGTTGCATCGAATTTCGTCGGGCTGGTCTTGACTGCCAGTTCCAGGGCTTCTTTGAGGTTCGTAGGACTTGTTCTTGTCCACTTGCTCAGACGCCTTACGGAAATTCTTACCTCGTCGCTCTAAGCGGCTACGGGTTGGCTTGACCGGTCGCTTTGGCTTACTTTCCTCTTCGGCGGACGCTTCATCACGATGTTTCTGATGTTCGATTTTCTCGACCTTTGCCTCAGCCTCTTCGAGACCTTTCGCGCTGCGCTTTCCAGCTTTAGCAACTTTTGCTTCACGAGCTGGTTCTGCCGCTGTATCGACATCGGCAGCCTTAATTGCCTCGGTAATTTCTGCAACTGTGTTCTTTGACGTTACTTCTAGCTTGAGAGCTTTTGCCTCTGCTAGTAATTCTGCTTTGGTCTTTGCCATAGTGTTAATACTCCTTTCGTGGTGCTAGCGGCTGTTGCCTCCCACGCTAATTATTGATTAGTCCTGTGTAAGTTCTTCGGGTGTATCCGGAATTGCCTCTATCCCTGCGTGGTGCAGTACTGCAGCCTGTATTTCTGGGGATAGCGTGGATCTTCGTTCTGGATCGTCCATCAATTGTAGGTAAATGAGCTGCTGCTCAACTGGTAATTGGCTGAATCCTCCATCAGGGAAGATTGTGAACTGGGAATGCTCTGAACCCGCTGGGGGTTTATGAAAGAACTGTAACTCACCGGCCATTGTTACTGCCTCGACTTCGACGCCCATGCTGCGGGCTGTGCCAGCTATCATCTTCTTGACTGATTCGATGTCGTCTGCATTCATATCGTTCGCTTTGGTCTCGGCAATTTTTTGCAACTGAGCTTGGGTCAGCTTCTTGCTGACTTTCTCGCTGTTGGGTCGGCCTGAACCCTTTTGGATGCCCAGTTCTGCACGAATTAGATCATCAGCTGGGGCGCCAACAACACGGAAGTCCATGGTGCGGTCATCGTAAATAACAATGTGCGCAGTGACCATCTGACCCTGCATTTCCTTCGTGGCGTCGTTGAATGGATTAATAAAATCCATCATGTTAACACCGTACTGACCGAGGGTGCTACCTACTGGTGGTGCTGCACTTGCCTGGCCGGCACGAATTTTCATTTTTAGGTTAGCTTTGACAACTTTAGCCATAGCAATATATATCCTTTCTGCGAATCTTCACCCACCGAGCGAGTGCTCGTTTGAAGCGGGGCTACTAATTCTCCTACCGTTAAGTAGTGCGTAACAGGGCTTATTCTACTCTAATTTGCCCCTGTTGTCTAGCAATTGATCGTATGCACGTACTGCCAATCAGGCCGTTACGAACTGTTCGAACACCATTTGTTTCCTTGATATATAGTTCAAAGCGTAAATCACAGTCCGGTTCGTGCGGGCAGGCAATCTCGAGTGTGTCCTGAATATCGGCAGCGTCCTTTGCAGCTGTAAATGCATCCCGTAATCGTTCGATTTCAGGGCTGAGGGCTTCTATCTCTGGACACCTGTCATGAAAGACAACGTGCCTCATCTGGTTAGACTTTCTTTACCTGCAGCGTATCGAGCTCGACTGGCGTGTCTCGGCCGAACATGTTGACGAGGACCTTCAGCTTACCTTTAGCTGCATCAATCTCGTTGATAGAGCCATCGAATCCCTTGAACGGACCATCGATAATGTTAACAACTTCGCCGACGCTGAAGTCAATCTTGTACTTGGGCTGTTCGATGCCCATACGCTTCTGAATCTTTTCAATTTCGTCTTTGCTGACTGGTGTTGGGTCTGAACCGCTACCGACGAAGCCAGTGACACTTGGCGTGTTACGTACGATGTACCAGGCTTCTTCGTCCATACGCATTTGTACGAGCACATAGCCCTGGAAAATGCGCTTTTCGACGACCTTACGTTTGCCGTTCTTGATCTCGATCATCTTTTCCTTGGGCACGAGAACCTTCAGGATCTTGTTCTTCATGTCGAGTGATTCGGCACGTTGTCGAATACTCTCGGCGACCTTTTCCTCGTAGCCGCTGTACGTGTGTATTGCGTACCACTGTTCATGCTTGTCATATCGCTTGCTTGTTGCCATTGCTGCTGTTGTCCTTTAATTATCGATTAAATATTAAGAATGAGCTTCTTGAATAACTTGTCTAGGCCGAAGTCGACGATGGCGATGATGACGCCAAAGAAGATTGAGAAGACCAGGACCGCCCAGGTCAGTCGAAGACTGAGCTTCCAGCCTGGCCAGGTGACTTTTTTGAGTTCCTGGAAACTGTTTTTGAAATAAGAAAAGAAGAAAATGCGGCTAATCAGGCGGCCGACAAATCGAAACGGAACCCAGAACTTTGATTGCCACAGTGACCAGCTGCCGATCCAACGAAATGGACGCGCCAGGAGACTTTTTGCTTTTGCAAAGCGCTGTTTCTTTGGCTGTTCGGCGATGCGACGCTGTTTGTCTCGTTTTTCACGAACTGTCTCTGCTGGTTTTACCCGACGCTTGACGCGTGGACTTGCTGCTGGTTTTTTGTCCTCTGCCACCTGTGTTGCCTCTTTCTCAGAAACTTAAAAAGCCTATCGTTCTGATAGGCCGTACCTGTCAATACTAGCACCTGTTTCTTCAGGGGTCAAGCTCCAATCTACGTTTTGTCAGCCGCTGACGTCAGCAAGCCTACGTGGTATCATAGAATATATGACGACCGTTATTGGCGCCTATGTCGCAGCGCAGCTGCTTGAACTACTGTATTGGTCTAGACCACTGTGGCGATACCGTCGCATTTTTGCGATATTTGGTATAGTCCTTGCTACCTTCACGACTCTCGCCGTTGTTGCCTACAACGGTTTTTCTTTTTTGGCTGCCATGCTGATCTTTATTGCTATGTATCGAGTGCTCAACCTGTGGCGGCTCGTTAATGAGCGCATGCATCCTGACTATCTACGTCGAGTTAGCTGGCGGGCTTCGCTGTTCATGATGATATATACGGCATCGTTCGTAGCGCTTGCATACATACTCCACGGGTTTCATTTCCAATCAGCCTCATTCTGGCTGATGTTCCTAGTATTAGAATTTATCGGTGGCATGCTGCTGTTCATAACTACGGTGAAGCACGTGCGCACTATGCGCCCCACGAATGGATTTACGCCGCTCAAGGCGAGCGAATTGCCGAGTCTAACTGTGGCGATTCCGGCTCGAAACGAAACTGAGGATTTGCAACAATGCTTGCAGTCACTTGTGAAAAGCACCTATCCCAAGCTTGAAATACTAGTCGTTGACGACTGCTCCACTACCAGACGAACGCCGGAAATTATACGTAGTTTTGCACACGATGGTGTTCGATTTATCAAAGGCGAAGCGCCTAAAGATGCTTGGCTCCCGAAGAATCAGGCGTATCAGCGATTGCTCGAGGAAGCCAACGGCGAGATTATATTGTATTGTGGTGCCGATGTCCGGTTTGAGCCACAGACGTTAACTAAAATTGTAAATCTTATGATTGCCAAGCATAAAACCATGATGAGCATTATGCCGCGAAACATTTTGCCTCGATTTTTACAGTTGGACGCTTCGCTCATTCAACCGATGCGCTATGCGTGGGAAGTTGCCTTGCCGCGCAAACTATTCCGTCGCCCCCCTGTGCTAAGTACTTGTTGGGTGGCTAAGCGGCAGGCCCTGGAAAGCGCTGGTGGATTTTCGGCAGTCAGTCGTTCCATTGTGCCCGAAAGCTACTTCGCGCGCCACGTGGTACGTCACGACGGCTATGGATTTCGATACAGCGATGACTCAATAGGTCTTACCAGTCACAAAAATATTCTCGATCAACGAGATACGGCTACTCGAACAAAGTATCCGCAGCTGCACCGCAGGATGGAGCTGGTGATGCTGCAAACCCTTGTGGAGCTCGGCGTGCTCGTCATGCCTTTCCTGTTTTTACTGGCGGGAGCCTTGAACTCCAACCTTACACGTGTACTTGGTTTTAGCATCGCCACCTGCCTCATCCTGTTGTCGTGGTACTTCACGGTATGTTTGATGACATACCGCAAACCCGATGTACGCAGTCTGCTGTCATTGCCGTTTGCGGCTTTGCTTGACGTTGCGCTACTCAACTACTCAATGCTCAAATATGAATTCTCAGTCGTGCTATGGAAGGATCGGAACGTCTGCGTACCGGTCATGCGGATTGATCCGAAACTCCCAGACGTTCGCTAATACTATGCTGCTGACGGTTCGTCGACAACATTTGGCACAATGACGCTGAACGTAGACCCGTGATCTAGCTTGCTCTTGAGTTCTATTTCAGCCTGCAGCAGGCGTATAAGCTTGGTCGTAACGTACAGTCCGAGTCCTGTGCCGCTGGTAGCGCGAGTACGAAAGTCTTCACTGCGATAAAACTTCTCAAAAATGCGCTTTTGATCATGCTTACTTATGCCGATACCGGTGTCAGTGACGTCAAATTGCACACCTCGCTTGTGGGCCTTTGCCGAGATAGTCACTGAGCCTTTCTCTGTGTATTTGATAGAATTGGTGATGAAATTCTGGAGTACTTCGCGAACATAGAGTTTGCTGGTATGGAGCTGCAAATCTGGGGCGCAAGGCATAACAACTAACTTTAGTCCGTGGTCTGCGGCCTGCGGTGTGTAGTTGGTCTCTAGCTCCCTTAATAGTTCACAGGCTTTAAAATCTTCGGATTCCAGCTTCAAGACGCCGCGCTCGGCCCTCGATAGAGTACTCAGGTCATTAATCATATCAGCCAAGAACAGCACTTGACTGTGCGCTTCATCGAGCGCCTCTTTGATCTTGGTGATATCGCCAGTCTTTTCGGCAATCAGTTGGGCGTTACTGATATTACCTTCGGTAATGGCAATGGGTGTACGCAGTTCGTGGCTGACGACGCTAATAAATTCGTTCCGTTCGTCTTCGAGTGACTTTTCGCGTGTAATATCACGCATCATCAGGACATATCCGCGCTCTCCTTCTGAGCCGTAGCCCAAGTGTACGGGAGAAATGCTCAAGTACAGACTAATCGTACTATCGTCAGCATATTTGAGTCGTAAATCACGATTCTCTGTTGGCACTTTGGTGCTTTTGACAAGCGCAGTGATATCAATCGGCAGGTCGTCTTTGCCGACAGGCTTGAGTACTGTGCTCAGTGGCTTATCCATGACCTCGCTGTTGCTATCAAGGATATTGAGGGCTGCACCGTTATAAACCACAATATTGATGTCACTATCAACAGCAACAACGCCGTCGGCCATGCTATTAATCAAGCTCGTTAGACGGCCATGCTCCAGTTGTGCGGTATGGGTGTCGGTCTTTGATTGCCCTGCCATGCTAGTGCTTAGTATGACACAGCTTGAGGGCTGTCGCCAGCCGTCGGTCCGTTCACGATTGGTCGATAGTCACGTAGCTGTTTGCGGTGCTCTTTTGCGAGCGGATCGAGCCTTGTCAACACTGCCCAGAAATTGGCACTATGATCAAGATATTCGGTATGGGCAAGCTCGTGCAGTAAGACATATTCTATGAGCAACTGCGGTAATTGCATGACGTACAGGTTCATGGTGATGTGGCCATTGCTGTCACAGCTTCCCCATCGTCCTTTTAGCTGACGTACACTTATCGAGCTGTATCGCAGATTATTCTGCTGGGCGAGTTGCTTGAGTCGACCGGGTAGGACTTCCTCCGCTTCGGCCCGCAGAGCGCGGATACAGGCTTTTTGGGCACTCTGCTGGACCACTGAGCTATCGACAGTGAGGTCGGCCGGATACTGTATTCGAATCTCTTTAGACTTCAGGATACGTGAACGCACCGTCTCTCCATCGTATGGTTCAAAGTGAAGTCTATAGCCACTGCCAACCGACTGGTTGTCGCGTAAAGCCGTTGGCGTTCGCTGTTGGACTTGTTTGGCAAGCCACTGTTGCTTAGTGGCTACATAGCCCAAGCCGGTGCGGTAGGGCAACCATGTCGGCATCGTTAATTTGATGTTCCCATCATGGTCAACCGACAGTTTAATACGCTTGGTACCACGTCGCTTGTAGACGGTCACATGACCGATTTCATCGATCTGGAATCGTTTTACTGCCATTGGCGCTGCCTATCTGATAACAATATTTCGCCGACTCATGTCGACTCGGCCGTTGTTTGGATTTGGAATAAGATTGACCATGCCGGGTTTGGCAGATTTGCTAGTATCGTCACCAATGCCAATGAGTCCAATTTCGCGCATGCGGCGCGCCACTGCAGTGTATTGCGTATTGAAAGTATGTTTACCGCTGACAACGACATAATCCTCGGCGGTGGTAGGGTTTTGCATATGGGATACGACATTCTGAAATCCAGAGCGGTCACGTGCAGCTGCATATTTGTCATCGGCGCGTCGTCGATCACGGTTAGTGGTGCGCGCATAAGAAGTGTCTTGGTCGATTTGGAACCATACCAGCAGCGGCTTGGCGTGCTCGCGACGTGCGAGTTCGCGTAAGGCATGTCGTTGGCTCGCTCGCATGGCGTTGACGTCGTATAGCACGCTGATGCCAGCGTTCAAAAACTCTTCGGTCATGTAGTTCATCAGCTGAGTTACGACGGCATTTTCTTGCTTGTCGTATTGAGGGTTTTCAAATAGCTCAGCTCGTATGCGGTCACCTTGCACATGCACTGCCTGCACGGCGTCGCTAAACTGCCGCGAAAAATAGGTTTTACCTGCCCCCGGGAACCCATATAACATAATCAATGCCGGTTTTGACGGGATTACTTTAGCCATTCCTCTATGTATAGCAGATAACAGGCTGTTTGGAAAGGATTTACACCGTGACAATGGCAAAAATTTGCGCTATCATGCTATCTGTTGCCGACCGTTACCATAGGGGAGTAGCTCAGTTGGTAGAGCACCGGTCTCCAAAACCGGGTGTCGCAGGTTCAAGTCCTGTCTCCCCTGCCAATGTAAAGCAGTCACCATATGGTGGCTGTTTTACATTGATGGCGAAGCTGATTTGAACCTGCGATAGAGATTTTGCCAACGGCAAAAAATCGTATAAGCAGGGTCGTGGAGTGAGGGCGCGCGCAGAAGCTAGCTTCGAGCACACCGGAACGGATAAAGGACGAAGTCCGCTAGCTCCTGTCTCCCATGCCAAACAAAGTGCCCGTTGCAAACGGACTTTTTGTTTGGTTGTGAGTTTGGCGCGCACTTGCGTACGCAGGGTCGCGGACGAGAAGCGAGGAGGAACCAAGCTTGTTTGGTTTTACCGAGCATCGCAGGGAGGAGTGTGTCGCAGGCACGCTATGTCCTGTCTCCCCTGCCAGAGCATGACAGCCATCACGAGGTTGCTGTTTTACTTTGCTGACTCGTGGTGTGTACATGCGAGGGTACCTACAAAAGAGCTCAACTCCTTTAAACGTGAGCGAAATCACTGTTGTGTATCGACGGTAAAAAGCTTATACTTTAGGCCAAGCAAACATAAAGGTATAACACGGCATGAAAGTCTTGATGTTAGGGTGGGAATTGCCTCCGCACAACAGCGGTGGACTCGGTGTCGCATGTTATCAGCTATGTCAGTCTCTGAGCCGTCATGATATCGACATGGAGTTCGTATTGCCGTACCACAGTGACGAAAAACCAGGTTTTATGAAGCTGACTGCCGCCCAGCCTATTGGTGTTCTCGGAGGTATTAAAGAGCGGTATTGCTTACTGATAGCTACAAATATCGCTACCACGATGGTCACGAAGAGTATCATGATTTGCACTCCCAGGTAGCCATGTATGAGCATGCTGTCGCTCAGATGGCCGACTCTGCGGAATTTGACATTGTTCACTCACACGACTGGTTGACATTCCGCGCCGCAATGCGACTCAAGGAGAAGCGCGGCTGTCCGGTGATTTTACACGTTCACTCCATCGAATCTGATCGCGCTGGTGGCCAAAGCGCGGAAATCCGCTGGTACACGAAATCGAAGGACAATCATTCTTGATGGCAGATCGTATCCTGGCTGTCAGTGACTACACGCGTCGGGCGATTCATCGAGAATATGGTATCCCACTCGAGAAGATTGAAGTGGTGCACAACAGCATCGACCATTCGGCCATCGCTCCGATGGAACCGGATAATGCCTATCGATACTTGGCTGCGATGAAGGCTCAGGGCTATAAGGTGTTGACGACGGTGGGTCGGCTCACCGTACAAAAGGGCCTGCCTAACTGGCTGCGGGCTGCTAAGCTCGTGGTAGAACATGAACCGAAGACCCTATTTTTGGTGGTAGGCTCTGGCGATCAGTACGACGAACTCATCCAGTTATCTGCCGAGCTAGGCATTGGCAAGAACGTGATATTTACCGGCTTTCAACGCGGTAAGACCTGGCGCGACGCCTTTTCTATCTCTGATCTGTTCGTGATGCCATCCGTCTCCGAACCGTTTGGCCTCACTCCACTCGAGGCAGCTGCGTATGGCGCACCGTCTCTTATTAGCAAACAGTCCGGCATTTCCGAAGTGCTACACAGCTGCCTGCGTGTTGATTTTTGGGATACGGATGAAATGGCGAACCAGATGATTGCTGCCGTTCGTGGAGACAGGTTTGCGAAGCCAATTGCTAGAAAACGCCCGTGACGAAATCGCCCAGCTATCCTGGCACAAATCAGCCGACAAGGTTTATGACATCTATCGACAGCATACCGGCCAGGTGGTCATGGCATGAGTAAGGCCATCGTCCTATATCTGCATGTTCATCAGCCATATCGAGTAAGACATTATTCTGCCCTGGATGCCGGACACCAGCACAATTACTTCGATGCACCATATGACGACCGTACCAGCAACGAACAAATTCTCCATAAGGTAGCCGAGAAGTCATACATACCCACGAATCGTAAATTAATCGAACTACTGAACCGACACCCAGAGTTCAAACTCAGCATGTCCATCACCGGAACCGTTTTGGAACAGCTGGAAAAGTGGTCTCCGGCAGCTCTGCATAGTTTCCAGGATCTAGTCTCGACGGGTCGTGTCGAAATAGTGGCCGAAACGTATCATCATAGTCTCGCTTTCTTCTATTCCCTGTCTGAATTTGAGGCGCAAGTCCAGATGCACAAAGAAAAGGTCCAGCAATTGTTTGGCCAAACTCCGCAGGTCTTCCGTAACACCGAGCTTGCCTACAATAATGACCTCGCCTACTGGGCAGATAGAGCTGGCTACAAAGGTGTGCTATCCGAGGGTTGGGATCCGGTACTCGGCTGGCGTTCGCCAAACTATGTTTATCGACCATCCTATACCCAGAACATCAAACTACTCATGAAAAATTATAAGTTGTCGGACGATATTGCCTTCCGGTTTGGTGATCAAAACTGGGCAGAATGGCCGCTGACGGCGGACAAATTTACGCACTGGCTCAACGAAACCGGCGACGCGACAAACTTTAACTTGTTCATGGACTATGAAACCTTTGGGGAACACCAGTGGGAAGCCAGTGGTATCTTTGACTTCCTGGATGCGCTGCCTGGGCAATGGCTGCAACGCGAAGACAACAGCTTTATGACGGTCAGCGAGGCGTGCGATACGTTTGAGCCCAACGACCACATCGATGTGCCGCACACCATTACCTGGGCCGACACTGAGCGCGATCTGTCCGCCTGGCTCGGTAATAAGATTCAACAAGAAGCCATCACCGCCCTGTATGGGCTTGCCACGCCTATTTTACGTACCAATGACCTGGATCTTATCGAAGATTGGCGCCGACTACAGACTTCTGACCATTTCTACTACATGTGCACCAAGTGGTGGAATGACGGTGACATTCACGCCTACTTTAGTCCGTATGATTCTCCGTATGTCGCCTACATCAATTTTATGAACGCCTACCACGATTTACGGTACCGCTTGGCCGAGAAAGGTGTCGCGGTCTAGTGGCTCGTTCGGTAATCCTCGGTAACGGTAGTCTGACCATCGGCCTCAATGAACAAGGCATGGTTAATGATTTCTACTACCCGTATGTTGGTCTCGATAACCTCAATACATCCCGGAGCATGCATCACCGTATCGGAGTCTGGGTTGATGGTCAATTTAGTTGGGCGGACGGGTTAGATTGGCAGCAATCAGTCGACATTTCTGAAGATGCCCTCGTCACCGATGTCCGGCTGCGAAACGAGTCAATGCAGATAGAACTGCGGCTTCACGACTTCGTCGATTACGACATCAACGCATTCATGCGCAATATATCAGTACATAACAACGCTGATGAAGAGCGGGTCGTCCGTGTCTTCTTGCACCAAGTATTCGAGATATCGCGGGCTGGTCGTGGCGATACTGCGCTGTATGTACCAGATACGCACTACATTCTAGACTACAAGGGACGTTGTAGCCTCCTGATATACGGCCAAACCGCAGATGGAGAGGGATTTGATCAATTCTCTGTCGGCAACTACGGCATTGAAGGCAAAGAAGGAACCTACAAAGACGCTGAGGATGGTGAGCTGTCTGGCAATGCCGTGGAGCATGGTGGCGTCGACTCAGTGATACGATTGAGTACGAATGTTCCTGGCGGTAAGTCCAACGACTTGCATTACTGGATTATCGCGACCGATAACCAATACGAGGCGGAGAAGCGTCACAATGCTATCAAGGAGCAAGGATTGCCGGCTCGACTTGAATACACGCAGCGTCGCTGGGAGACTTGGCTGCAGACGTCAGAGCAACGGATTGCAGATATCGACGATGAGCAACGAGCCGCGGTGCGCAAATCGCTCATGGTGATTAAGGCTCACAGTGATAGACGTGGCGGCATAATCGCCAGTTGCGATTCATCAATCTATAACTTCGGTAGGGATTACTACAGTTATGTTTGGCCGCGTGACGGTGCCTATGCGGTTTGGCCACTGATAAAACTGGGTTACACCGATGAGCCAAAGCGGTTCTTTGAGTTTTGTCGGGATATTCTGACTCGTGACGGCTATCTCATGCACAAATACCAGCCTGATAGAGCTATCGGTAGCACGTGGCACCCACTACTCCACGGCAGACACACCGAATTGGCTATCCAGGAGGACGAGACTGCTAGCGTGCTCTTTATGCTCAGCGAATATCTGCACTACTCTCAGGATGTCGATTTTACGTTTAGTCTCTACACGACATTCATTCAACCTGCTGCTCATTTCTTGGCAACTTTCCTGGATGAGCAGACTTCCTTGCCGCACGCTAGCTATGACTTATGGGAGGAAAAGTTCCTCACTAGTACGTACACGACTGCAATCGTCTATAGAGCGCTTGTGGTGGCCGCTGACATGGCTGAGCGGTTTAATTATCCGGATGATGCTGTAGCCTGGCGAGATGCTAGCAAACGAATCTTATCAGGTGTAAATGTGTTCTTTAATGGCGACCGCGAACTTCTGCGCAAAGGGTACCTATTGCAAGACAGTGGCTCACTAGAGTTTGATAACACTCTTGATGTTTCCAGTTTGTATGGCGCGTGGAAATTCGGACTGTATCAGCCGCATGATGAATTCATATCCAAAACGGTAAACAACGTCGAAGAACTACTGCTCGATAAGAGTCCGGCGCTTGGGTCGCCCCGCTATGAACATGATAACTACTTTGCGAGCAAGCCTGCCTACATGGGTAATCCGTGGTTTGTTACCACACTCTGGATGGCACAGTATTACGCCGCTGGTCATCGGAAAGAAGATGCAACCAGGCTACTTGAGTGGGCGTTGAACTTACGGCTGCCGAGCGGAGTATTGAGCGAACAGATTGAGCCTACAACTGCTGCGCCCGTATCAGTGACTCCGCTAGTCTGGAGTCATGCTGAACTCATCAACACGATTCTCGATCTCACAGTGCCAACATCTGAGTAGTGTTCTCATTTGACAGCGGTGGTATTATATAATAATGTTGAGAATTTACCGCGTTCCGATTAGCTCAATCGAAGATGTCGAATTTGCCCCATCAACACTGCATGAACTGGGGTTAGAGATAACAGAACATGAGCAGCTTGTAGCATCTGGCCATCATGTAGATACTAATCCTAGCAAGACAGAAAGTAAAAATGGCCGCGGTATCGAATCAATGGCTATGTATATTGGTTCAACGATCTTTACGAACACACATGGAACCCTAGAGGATCGTACGTACGTAACCGTTGAGATAGCGAGCCAGCTATTCATGCATTCGTTTCCCGACGTCGATGAAGGACTATATGGGTACTATATCAATGGCGTATCGCTTCAGATACCAGTTGATATCGAGGGCGAAGAGCTGCACGTTCTCGATAATAGCTTAGGCATATAAAAAACGGCCATACCGGCCGTTTTAGTGTGACAGTGATAGCCTATTTCTTTGGCTTTACTTCGTTACGACCGAGGTTTTTCTTGGTCTCGGTGAATGTCACGTGCTTGCGAAGCTTTTTGCTGTACTTACGTAAGCTCAGCTTCTCAGGCGTGTTCATACTGTTTTTGCTGGTGTAATAAATGCGCTCGCCGCTCTCTTCTGACACGAGACCGACTATCTTGCGCTTATCGCCCTTCTTGGCCATTGGTTATATCATTACCTTTCTCTGGGATGATGATCCACATTATTAGATACAATGGGATGCCGGGCAAGCCACCGGGCAACCCCAGGATTACAAAAATAATCCTAAAGATGGTTGGATCAATATCAAAATATTCACCCAGGCCACCACAAATGCCAGCTATCATCTTATCATTAGTCGAGCGATAGAGCTTTCTGGCCACAACGATGTATTTTAACAGATGGTGACAGTGTTGTAAATGTTTACGTTCGCTCGGTTATACTATTCGGTAAAAATAAAAATAACGGTTGATCAAACCGTTATTTTTATTTGTTCCTCTTGCAAGAAGGATAAGAGTATTTTTGTAAATGTTCGTTTTGGCGTTCATTTACAATAATTGGTGTAAGGTTTGGCTTGTGACCTTGCTTACGTTGTAGGCTTTTGCTTGTGGCTAGGCTTACAACATCATGGTAATACTACGCTTATGCTTTTGTCAAGAACAATTTTTTAACCCCGCATATGCGCGGGGTTAAGAGTGCCTGTGGTCTTATACTTCGAACCATTCATTCTTTCAAGCACACTAGGATTTAATCATCAGTTATAAGTAGTAGCAGTAAAGATTCTCACAAGTGACTGTTTATGGAGCCGTCGTCGGGATTTGAACCCGAGACCCCTTCCTTACCATGGAAGTGCTCTACCACTGAGCTACGACGGCATTTGTTTGGATAACAGATGAAAGTATAGCGTTTTTGCCTCTATTTCTCAAGAGGCGCTACAGTGAATACTTTACAGTTAGATCTGCTCAGCCTGCCTGCTCTTCGTCAAATAAATCTAAAACATTTTCGGCAAGCGCCAAGCCGACTCGTCGTCGTCGTTGAATTTCTTTGCGTGATTGTTCGCGGGCGTCTTCCAGGTCTTGTAGCAGGGCAATGTGACCTTCTGGATCCTCGGCTATCCCAAACTCGTTGATCAGCTCAACAGTACGTGCATTGGCATTTTTGCCTACTTCACGTAACAGTTGCTCTCGACGCGACCTTTCCCTACGACGTAGGTTACGCAGTTCTTGTTTTGGATCCACCATGGCTAGCTCATCGAACGTCATCTCTTTCAGTTCCGCGGATGCTTCATCACCAAGGATGTCGCGTACCTCTTTCAGCATCGTATTTGTTTCGTTCTTGATATATATTCGCGCATTCGAACAGCTCATATTGCGACTAGTTATCCAGTTTGCGCTGCGGATAAGCCTGTCTTGAACTGTTTCCTCGAGAAGTAGTTCCGTCTCTTGGTCCAGATCATCGCCTTCGCGGAATCCTGCTTTTACCAGATAGTACTTTCGCATCGTATCGGCAGACTTGCCTAGTGATACACCGGAATCATACGCCAATGTTTTCTTCTCTATCTTGTCCCGTATCTGGGTTGGCAAAGAGTGAAACGCCACTGCAGCTCGTATAGTGCTGGGCTTCAACTGGCCTTTCATGGCTTTTTGGAATTCTTCGAGATTATGCCATTCGGTACCCAGCCCCAAAGCATAGAATTCTACGACTGCGACCGCCTCGCGCTCTATCGGTGCACCTTTGTGCATATTTTCGGTCAGTTGCTTCTTGACGATGCCCCTGACGCTCGTATCCTTTAGCAGCTTACTCTGGATCGTCCAATCTGTCTGTTGTCCTGTTCGAGCGGTGTGTCTCTCGGCGAGAGTCTGCACGGCAGACGTTCGGCTGTGACCGGCAACGACCAGGTTATATTTACCATCGTCCTGTCTTAAGTGAGACAGTTGGCTGGCGGATAGTTCGCCGCCCCATAAGCGGTTCGTGTAGTCGATGTATGCCTGTAGCTCGTGCTTTGTGACGCGAGCGACATTAATAGGATTGTCGAGATCTTCTTCATCTATTGATTCTGTCAGATCATCCTGGATCGCATTCTTGCCACCACGAATTTGCGGAAGCACAATTAGGCTATTGAGAGGTAGATGCAGAATTTCTTGATTGCCGAAGCGCCGTTCATGTACGACTTCCGCCTCGAACTCAGTCATATCACCCTCAGTCGCTCTCTCCAGCACCTCAGTCATGCCCTTATAATGAACTATAAGCAGTATGTTGGGCAAGTTTTTTGTGAAAAATCTTACAAACTTGAAGGTTGAGGGATTCGACCTGGCTGGCAAATCAATAATTTGCGAGGAGAGGGATTCGCCTCACATGCGAGCACAAAATGTGCTGCCAATGCGACCCCACTCCCAAGGTCGTGAGGCTACGGGTCCGGCCAGTGCCACCGGCACTGGCGTTCGAATCTCCACGACTGGAAGCAATAAAAATACCCTGCCGTAAGGCAAGGTATTTTAATTGGTGCAGGGAGAGGGATTCGAACCCCCGAAGGCGTAGCCAGATGATTTACAGTCACCCCTCGTTGACCGCTTGAGTATCCCTGCTGATTGAGAGCGCAATGCTCTCATACCATGATAAAAGGTGCGCTCTTTTTGATAAGAAGAGAATAACTTGGAGCCGATGGAGGGATTCGAACCCACGACCCTCTGTTTACAAAACAGATGCTCTAACCAGCTGAGCTACATCGGCCTATCTGTTATGCCCTGTCGGATATCGCGCTGATGCGCTCCTTCCTGTGCTGCTCGATATGATTATACAGGTATCCTCATATCTGCGCTGCTCGTCCGCCGAACCGACGACCCCCTGTTTACAAAACAGGTGCTCTAACCAGCTGAGCTAAGGTGGCGGACTCCAGCTGGCATATAGACTGCTGGACAACACATGAAAGTGTATCAAAACAGGGGTTATCTGCCAAGTACCTTGGAGATTATATCTATCGGGTGTTTAGAATAGGTATCCGTCCGCCTGGCTTTGAGAAAATATGCTGTTCGAATGACGATACGACGCTAGACACAATCCTTCCTGACCTTGACTATAGACAGTTCCGATAGTTTTTTAAGGGTGCGAATCGGCGTATGAGATGGCAGTGCGGCTATCATGCGTGTGTAACTGTCGGACAAATAATTAATAACTGGCTGCTCAGCGTCTTGGCTAAGCTGTCCGGCAACATAGCAAAATGCGTCAACGTGGCCATAGTTTACCAACATGGGAGCGTATTCTGCGGCCAATATTCGTACGTGCATATCAGATGACTCTGCTGCTTCCATAAGAAATTCCTCAGCGACTTCTGCGGATGTACCCCAACGGTTAAATTTTAATGCAAGCTGCGACTCAAGAACTCGCTCAATATACCTCGCTGCTCCCCCCGTTCGTTTACTTTCACATACATTTTCTGCAATCCGAACCAAACAATCGACGTCTGCCATTAGGCTGTCGAGTTCGGCATTGGCGTTTGTTGCTCCGATTGATTCTACATCGCTCAT
Organism: uncultured Candidatus Saccharibacteria bacterium; assembly: GCA_963730375.1. Taxonomy (GTDB): domain Bacteria; phylum Patescibacteriota; class Saccharimonadia; order Saccharimonadales; family UBA4665; genus UBA6224. The sequence goes on from CAVSRJ010000004.1 coordinate 189,000, forward strand.
CATTTCTCCAGTGCGAAATAGTATAGCACAATATGTGAATGAATTACGCAACTTTTTCGTATTGTTATACGACGACGCGCTTGGGGCGGACGATTTTGCGACGTTTGCCGGTCGACGTAATGATAAGCTTACTCATCTTGTCGGCAATGAGGTCTGCCTCCATCTGCATGTCACGCGCCTGATATGCCTTCAGGAGCAATCCGTACGTTTCCTTGTTTGGCTCCAAACTACTGGCCTTCTCTAGTTCGGCGAACATCATCTTGTCATTTCCGAGCTTCTCCATCACCTTGGCATAGGCGACATGTCGGGCTGCCAGACCGTCTTCTAGCTTCAGAGCCTGCTCAAACGCTATGGCAGCCTTCTCGAAATTCTCCGTTTCATAATAAATCAGACCCAGGTTGTGCAGACTCGATGCAGTTGCCTCGATGCTACTGGCGATTTCAAAACAGTCTATCGCGTCGCGGTATTCCTTCTGTTTGGCATACAGGATACCCAGGCGGTTATAGGCTGCGGCGTTTTTCTCGTCGATCTTAAGGATGGTCAGCAAAGCTTTTTCAGCACGTAGGAACCGACTTTCTCGCATGCTCTGATGCGCAACATCCCACAGTTTGCCAAATCTATCTCCTACATTTCGTGAGACTGCAGCAAATTCATCATCGTGGAGCGTAGCCGTCCGGTAACAAAGCCATCCAAGTCCGGCTATCATCAAAATTTCAATCATTACCGTTCCAGTATAGCAAAATTTATAGCGAGACCATAAGCTGGGTCAGGGCAAGCTTTGTATTCACTCGTCGCTCCAGGGCTCGCTGGCAGTCATACGAGCAAGTCAGAACGCGTTTCCACCGGGCTGCGGTAGATGCATTTCCGTTGAGTAGTGCCAGGTGCGCCATCTGTTGCAGAATGTAACATATATCGTGGCAATGCTGTCGTTGCTTGCTGAGACCATCGACAGCACACAGCCGCTCAAAGGCAGACTGCTGCACCAATTGACGCGCCGCAGTAGCGGCTATGGCTAGTGGGTGTTCCTGTGATGTGTCCAACATGGCTGCCGTCAACCCGGGCAGGCCATTGCTCATCCGGAGGGCAAGTTCTATATCTTTATCGTCGTAGCCCGATTCACGAAAGAATGCGGATAATGCAGATGAGTCCGGTTTGGTTATATTCATAATCTGACAGCGTGAGGCAATGGTGGTCAGAAGCGCATGCTCACTAGTGGCGGTCAGGATCAACATACCGTCTTTTGGCGGCTCCTCGAGCAGCTTTAGTAAGGCGTTCTGGGCTTCTTTGGTCATGCGATGGGCGTTGGACAGCAACGCAATGCGCGTCATGCCACCGTTAACATGCTTGCTGCCACTACGCAGCGTCATGGTGTGCTGGACCTGACGAATCGCATCAATACCGAACGGCTCATCCTCGGCTGGTGACACATCCAAAAATGCAGCATTGTTGGTAAGCTTGCCCATCGTGGTGTTGAGTATAGTCGCCGACAGATGTTGGGCAATGGCCTCTTTGCCCATGCCCACTGGGCCGGTTATGAGGAGTGCGTGCGGCGGATTCTTTTCTATCCGTCGTAATACCTGTTCGACGGTAGGGTGCAACACCAGCTGGCTCATGCAACAGCCTTTTTGAATTCGCGGGGCGTAGGCGCCGTAAATACTTCGCGCTGACCATTGAGCAGAGTGATTTCAAGCATATGGGCATGCAATAGCATCCGTTCATTCTTCTCGCCGCCATACATGTAGTCACCGACGATCGGGTGTCCAATGTGACTCAGATGTACGCGC